>JAIUNA010000225.1 GCA_022565265.1 Roseinatronobacter sp.
AAATCCATTTGCGGCGCATCGGGCGTTTGATAGCTGGCAAGGGGTTTGGACTGCAGCCCCGTCGTTGCATGGCCCTGCTGGCGCAGCACCTCCAGCGTTTGCGGTGCGATTTGGCCGCGTGCCTCTGTGCCGGCGGAATGGGCGATAAACTGGCCCGCGCCCAGATCGCGCAACACAGCCTCGGCCATGATGGAGCGCGCGGAATTGCCAGAGCACAGAAACAGCACGTGAAACGGGCGCGCGGGCAGGGGCTGGAAGGCCGCGCCCAATGTGGCCAATAAATCGGGCCGCGCGCGCCCCAAATCGAGGGTGAGATAGCGTATCAGCGCCTCTGTCTGGGCGAGATTGACAGCATAAAACAGCGAGCGCCCGTCGCGCGTGACATCCACCAATCCCGCCTGCACCAGATCAGACAGGTAATGCGAGAGGGTGTTTTGCTTCATGCGCAGCGCCAGCGCCATCTCTGTCGGGCGTTGGCCGCGCGGGGCAAAGCGCATCAGCAGGCGTATAACCGCCAGCCTGCCGGGATGCCCAAGGGTTGCAAAAATGCTTGCTGCACTAATCATATCCATAATTCCTAAATAACGGAAATATATGAATTGCGCAATCCCTGTTCCTTCCGGTCTGCAAAGCCATCGCATCTTGAGGGCAGCGTGGAAAAAGGGTAGCCAAAACAGAGGCGCGGCAGCGCGCTTGCCTTGCGGTGGATTACACCCTCGCCGCATCGGAACAAACGCGCTACGGCAGATTGGCCATGCCGCCCAGACTGCGAGAAATTGAATGATTGACCTTCTTGAAAGCACGCGCCCTGCCCAACATGACCGGGCGATTTATTTTTGCACTGACCAGAAATTCTTGCCCTACACGTTATTTCTTGCAGACCAGATTCATCAGAAATGCCCGCAGCGCGATTTTGACCTCGTGATCGTATCTGCCAGCCCGCTGGATGATCATCCGCTTTTTGAAAAAGATGGCTTGCGGCGCATTGTTCTGAATCTGGAGGCGGTGAAAGACAGCCTGTTCGTGGATCAGCGTATTTCACTTGCGGCTTATCTGCGGATATTTGTGCCCCGGATTTTGCAGGATGAATATCGGCGTATGCTGTATTTGGATGCGGATATGTTTTACCAGCGGGGGGATCTTTCGCGTTTGCTGGATCTGGATTTGCAAGGAAAGGCGATTGGGGCTGTGCGCGATTTGCCTGCAATCCGGCGGCCAGAGCGGATAAACAGCGATCTGAAACATGTGACACAAGAGCATTTCAAATATTTCAATTCTGGAATGCTGCTGATTGATGTCCCGCAGTATCTGCAACAAGAGGTAGATTTAAAGGCATTGGAAATTGCCCGCGCGCTGGGTGATAAACTTCTGGCGCATGATCAAAGCGCCCTAAACCTTGTTTTGCGTGGTGATTGGGTTGAGTTGAACCCGATCTGGAATTTTATTTATACACATCAAACCGCTTATTATTCTGGGTTTTTCGATGTGTGCATTTTCCATTTTTGTGGGCGCCGCAAGCCTTTTAAGGGCACATATGGAGGGTTTGCGCGCCGGTTTACAGAGCCATATCGGCGTTTTATGCAGGCGCATTGGCCAGAGGCCTTGCCCGCAGTGCAAAAAGGTTTGCAGATCAATGAGAAAGCCTATCTGCATTATGGGGTGATGCTGTTGCATGCGCTGAATCTGAAGCGATATATGAAATTTGAAGATGGCTGGCTGGATGATTTTGATGTCAGATAGTCAATATTTTGGGGTGCGCTGCGATGTCGGGTGATCAGCGCGCGCCCGTTGCGGCGATTACAATGGTGCGGGGCGATCCAGAGTTTTTGAAAATCTGGATACGGCATTATGGGCGGCAATTTGGGGAAGAGAACCTTTTTGTCCTTCAGGATGGCCAGGATCAACCCCGGCCAGAAAGCCGGGCGAATATAGTGGCACTGCCACATGTTGCGGCGTCGCGTACGCGGGGGGATTATGCGCGGTCGCGTGCGGTTTCTGCCTTTGCGCGTGGTCTTTTCTTTCATTACCAGCGCGTTATTGCCTGCGATGTGGATGAATTGCTGTGCCTTGATCCTGCGGCGGGGCCAAGTTTGGCAGAGTATCTGCTGAATAATGTTCGCGCTCCTTCAGTTTCTGCCATAGGGCTGGATATCGGGCAGAACTGCAATTCGGAAACGGCATTGGATTTTGAGAGGCCAATTCTGGAGCAGCGGCAATTTGCAAGGGTTTCGGCGCGATATACAAAGCCGGTTGTCGCAACGCGGCCTTTGACATGGGGGGCTGGTTTTCATCGGGTAAAGGGCGGCGCGCTGAATATAGACTCTAATCTTGTTTTATTTCATCTGGGCTTGTTGGATTTCGCGCGCGCTGCGGCGAAGGCGGAAAGGGCCGAATTGGTGGAATCTGGCTGGAAAGGGCATTTTGACAGGCGGTTGGAATTGTTCGGGGCAATTGCGGCGCATCCGGCGCGGGATTTTGATCTTGAATTGCCAACAGCGCGGCGCAAAATGTTGTGGCGGCGTCCATTATATGCCCTGAACAAGCCCGGAACAGTATCTTCTGATATTATAGTTAAAATACCAGATCGATTTCGTAAAATATTTTAAATTTGTTCTTAATTTATTATGTCAGATAATAGATTTACCCGTTGCTGCAATGTGTCGGGTAAAAGATGGGCGTATCTTTCTGTCATGGAAATATGGTGGTGGCCCAGAAGTTTTTGCACCTCGTAAATAGAAGCGCCTTTGTTTATCAGCAGGCTGGCATAGGTGTGGCGCAGATCGTGGATTCTGACGGAATGCAGGCCTGCGTTATCGCGGATTCTATGCCATGCTGCGTAGAATGATTGATAGGCAGTATGGGTTTTGGGGTTAATGAATACATGGTCTGTTGCATTTGTTCCCAAGCCCAGACAGGTATTCAGGCGGGCGATATGGTCTAAAACTTCCAATGCGCTGGCGCTTAAGGTTATGCGGCGTTTTTTGCCGTTTTTACTTAGGGGGACAGTCCATATTTTTAGCGATACATTAACATCGCCCCATGTCATCAGACGGGCCTCGCTTTTGCGGGCACCGGGTAAGAGAAGCAGTTTGACGAAGTAGTTTATAGGGGGGTGATGGTCTTTGAGGCATTCGGGCCTCAGGGGCTGGATTTCGGGTTCCGAGAGAAAGCGCTGGACATGATCGCCAGTGCGTAACTGTTTGATTTTGCGGCGTTTAAATCTGTTATCTTCCACAAATCCCCAATGTTCGGCCACGTTTAGAAGGCGGTTCATGAGGAAGATATGTTTGTTTATGGTCGAGGATTTATACTCTTGCTGGATATGTTCCAACACCCAGCGATCCAGCATATTGGGGGTGATGTCACAGAGTTTATATTGGCCGAGTTTTGGCCGGACATGTTTGTCAAAGATAAACCTGTCCAATTCGGGGCGGCGTTTGGTTGCCTTGGCGTAGGGATAATATTCGCGATCAAAGAAATCAGAGAGGGTGATGGCATGATCCACCTCTGATGGAAGGTTGTCTTCCGGGAATAGTGATTTTATTTCGATACGTTTATTCATAATAAGAGAACACCACCCAACTTTTGCTCTTATAATCTGGCCCGGTATGGTGGGCAAAGTCAAAACGTTTTAAAATTTCGGCGGTGGATGTGGCAGGAAATTTGGAACTTGTTGCGGGCGTGCATCTGAAATCCGGGAATGCCCGCTATTTTGCGCCACAATTCTCTAAAAAGAGAGAAAACTAAAAGCCGGGCGCGGGGCGGGTGCGGGCGCAGATGATTCGCCCGCGTGGCAAACGAGCAAGATCGGGCCTTGGCCCGTTCTTTTTGGTCGCATGGGAAGGGCAGGCCAGATTGCGGGGGCGCGCTTGGGCGCGCGGTGCTCTGGCCTGTCGCTATGGGTGGTGCAGGTTATCTGGCAACAATTCCGCCAACGCCGCGCATATCAGAGGCGACACCTTCCAACACTTCGCCGGTGCCATTGGCGATGCCGCCAATCGTGCCGCAATTTGCCAAAATCGCAGTTGCTACACAGACGAGAATTATACGTTTCGCTTTTTCCATTTGTTCTGCCCCTTTGTCTGATTATTCAGATCATGGTTTTGGTATTCCCTTCGCGATATGGCGTTTTGGCGAAGGGGTAAGAAAAAGGCGGGCTAAAAGCCCGCCTTCTTATTTCTTAACTCAGATACATCTCAGGAGAGAGGTATCAGAATGTGAAGGCCAGACCCAGGTCGCCAACAGTGCGGCTCTTTTTGTTCGCAGCGTTGAAGTTGGTGTTCACAACACCACCGCGCAGAGTTGCACCGCCACCGAGGTTGTAAGCAGCGCCAACACCGATATGGGTGTCTTTTGCGAAGTCACGACGACCGAAAGCCGATACAGTGATCGCATCGAATGTGCCGCTTGCGCTCAGGCCATACTGGTCTTTAGCAGCGAAACCAGCTGCTGCCAGAGGCTGTGTTGCGCCTGCTTCTTTCAGACGGCCATACATGGCCTTAACTGAAATACCGTCCATCGAATAGCCAGCGCTGACGACATAGTGTGTCAGAGTGCCGATTGGCGCTACGGCTGCAACACCAGGTACAGATGCTACAACTGTAGGGCTGCCAGATGTACAAACCAAACCACCGGCAATAGCAGAAGCAACAAGATTGATGTTGCCAGCGCCACAAGTTGCTACGCCTGCAACCGCAGGTACTGCCGCTACGCCAGCTGTGGCGTTCTGACGCTCAGCGCCCAGACCAACTGTGAAGCCGTCCATTGCGTAGCCAATGCCAGCCGACATAACTTTGGAAGCAACACCAGGGTTGGTGTGCGAGATCGAGAAGCTGAAGCCATCAATCGTGTAGTCATAACGTGCAGTCGGACGGCCAGCCGCAGCATTGCTGAGGTAGGTGAATTCGTTCAGATCGCCAAGACCAGTCAGGCCTACGCCGTGCAGGTCACCATTGCGTGCTTCAGCAGCACCATTGGTGTCACCCAGTGTCAGACGGCCGAAATCGCCGGAGATGAACACGGAACCGGCTGTGCCAGCAGCAGCGCCGCCAGCATTGTCAGCACGGAAGGAACCGCCAAATGCCAGACCGCTGTCTGTTTCGCCTGTCAGTGTGAATGTCACACGAGCGCGGCTTGTGAAGCTGGTTTTGTTTGCGGTTTTTGTGTTGTCGTGGATGATGCCCATACGTGCATCGCCCGACAGTGTTACATCAGCAGCAGCTACGCC
>JAIUNA010000226.1 GCA_022565265.1 Roseinatronobacter sp.
GATATCACAAGCGGCGTGCTGGATCCCGCGCAGGTGGATCGCAAAATCGTGCGCGTACTGCCCCGCCCCAACCCTGAAGACTTGCTGCACAGCTTCGCCCAGTCCGAACCCGTGGCCTTTCTGCGCGCCCTTGCCCCCAAAGCGCCCGAATATGCGCGCCTGTTCGCTGCGCGGCAGGATCTGGAGCGCGTGATCGCACAGGGCGGCTGGGGGCCGCGCGTGCCAGAGGCCCGCTTCACCCCCGGCACATCCGGCGAGGCCGTGATCGCCCTGCGCAATCGGCTGATAGCCATGGGCTATCTGGCCCGCTCTGCAACTGCCAGCTATGATTCGGCGCTTCAGGCGGCGGTGCTGCAATTCCAGATCACCCATGGAATAGAGGCTGACGGCATTGCAGGCCCGGCCACCATCCGCGCCCTCAATATTCCCCCCGAAGAGCGGCTGAAATCCGTGATCGTGGCGATGGAACGCGAACGCTGGCTCAACATCCCGCGCGGAGAGCGCCATATCTGGGTAAATCTTACAGATTTCACCAGCCAGATCGTAGATAATGATCAAGTCACGTTTGAAACTGTGTCTGTCGTGGGCGCGCAGGCCGATGACCGCCAGACCCCCGAATTTTCCGATCGCATGACCTATCTGGAACTCAACCCCGATTGGACATTGCCGCGCTCGATCATTGCGCGGTCATATTGGGGGGCGCTGTCTTCGGGCGGGGCGCGGCATTTGCAGATTGTGGATGCGCGCGGTCAGGTTATCCCGCGCGAACAGGTGAATTTCTCGCGCTACACGCCTGCGAATTTCCCTTTCAACGTGCGCCAGCCGCCGGGGCCAAGCAATGCGCTGGGCGAGGTGAAATTCATGTTCCCCCACCCCTATGCGATTTATCTGCATGATACCCCCGAACGCCACCTGTTCCGCACCACAGTGCGCACCCATTCCTCTGGCTGTATCCGCCTGAACGATCCGCGCGATTTCGCCTATGAATTGCTGTCGCGCCAAAGCGATGATCCGCAGGGGCTGTATCACTCTGTCTTGCGCAAAGGCCAGCAAACGCGGCTCTATCTGGATACGCCCGTGCCGGTGCATCTGGTATACCGCACAGCCTTTACCGATGTGCGCGGCGTACTGAATTTCCGCAATGATATCTATGGCCGCGATGGCCGGATATATGATGCCCTTCTGCGCGCTGGCGCCGTAGAAAACGGCCTGCGCACCTGAAAGGGGCCGCGCAGTGCCGCACTGCGGCAAAAACAAGAAATTGAGTTTGCCCTCTGTTACGAAACTGTTACAGTTCCTGCCGATACAGGATGCACCTGAACAAGGGAGTGTGTCCCATGGGACTCGATATCATGCACGGAAATGATCTGATCGCAGAGCGTGTGAAAGCCATCATCGCCGAACAGGCGTTGATCGAGGCGTCAGAACTGACACTTCAATGCCGCTTGGCCGATCTTGGCATAGACAGTCTGGGGCTTGTGGAATGCATTTTCGGCATTGAAGAGGCCTTTGGCGTGTCGGTGCCCTTCAATGCCAATACCCCCGACCAGCCGGGATTTGATATTTCATCGGTTGGCGCGATCATTGCCGAGGTCGAGAAGCTGGTCGCCCGACAAGCGGCTTGAAATGAGGCGCGTTGTCATTACCGGCGCGGGCACGCTCAATCCGCTGGGGGCGGATGTGGCCACCACATGGGCGGCCATGCGCGCGGGCCAATGTGCCATTGGCCCACTCACCTGCCGCGATGTAGACAGGCTCTCGGTGCAGATCGGGGCAGAGATTGCGGGCTTTGTGCCCGAAGACCATTTCCCCAAAACCCGCCTGTCCCTGCTCGACAGGTTTTCCCAGATTGCCATTGTGGCTGCCCGTCAGGCCATGGCGCAATCGGGCTTGCAGATAACTGATGCGCTTGCCCTGCGCGCGGGGGGTGTGCTGGGCACGGCAGGCGGTGGAAATACCACTGTCGATGACAATTACCGCGCTGTTTACGAAGAGGGGAAGAACCGCGTTCACCCCTTTGTCGTGCCGCGCCTGATGCACAATGCCGCCACCTCGCATCTGGCCATGGAATTCGGGCTAAAGGGGCCAAGCTTCACAACCTCCACTGCCTGCGCCTCGTCCAACCACGCGATGGGGCAGGCAATGCAGCTTTTGCGCGCAGGGGCCGCCGATGTCATGCTCACAGGCGGGTCAGAGGCAATGCTGTGTTTTGGCGGGATCAAGGCTTGGGAAGGGCTGCGCGTGATGGCGCGCGATACCTGCCGCCCCTTTTGCGCCAGTCGCTCTGGCATGGTGCAAGGCGAAGGCGGCGCGGTGTTTGTGTTCGAGGCGCTGGAACATGCACAGGCACGCGGCGCACCCATTTTGGCCGAGGTCGCGGGCTTTGGCATGAGTTCGGATGCGGGTGATATCGTCATGCCAGATATGGACGGGCCAGTGCGCGCCATGCGCGCAGCCCTTGCCGATGCCGCAATCGCCCCCAATGCCGTGGATTATGTCAATGCCCACGGCACCGGCACAGCCGCAAATGACAGGGTAGAGGCTCAGGCCCTTCACACTGTTCTGGGCGCGCGCGCGGCGCATGTGCCAGTATCCTCCACAAAATCCATGCATGGCCATATGATCGGCGGCACAAGTGCGGTGGAATTGCTGGCGTGCCTATTGGCGCTGCAAGAGGGCGTGATTGCCCCCACTGTGAATTACACCACACCAGACCCGGAAATCGGGCTGGATATCGTGCCCAATACAGCGCGCAAGGCCGATGTGGCTGTGGCCATGTCCAATGCCTTCGCCTTTGGCGGGCTGAATGCGGTCATGGTACTGCGGCGCTGGGCCGGGGCGTAACCTCCAAGGCGCACCACCTGCGCGCGGGTTCCGCCATGCGGGGCGGCTATGGTGGGCTTGCAAACGGTCGTGCGTTATTGCCCTGCGCGGAATAAAGACCGCAGGCCGCCCAGCATCGCTGGGGAATTGCGCCCCTTTGACAAGGCATCTTGCACCACACAGGGCAGCGCCCGGCAGCGGGTGGGCGCTCTGACATCTGTGGTCTGCACTTTATGGCACAATCCCGCGTGACCTAAAGCCCCGCGCTTGTCGCAGCAAAGCGCCCGCCCAGGGCGCTGCCCGGCGGGCCGGCGGCCCGTGTTCACCCGGCTTTGGTGCGGGGCTTGGCCCGGGTAAGGGTGCACCTCCCCCGCCCGCTCACCCCTGCCTCCGCGTCTCAGGTGCAAGGCGCATATCGCCTAACACCGCCCTGCCACTTTGCGCAGCGGGGCCTCTTCCTCACAGTCCTCGCCCATGGTCTGCACTGTATTGCGCAGCTCATTGAGCAGATCCAGCAGCGTATCCAGCCGCTCCGGCCCGAATGCCGCCGCAAGCCGCAGATAGGTTGGCTCAGACTCCTGCACCACCTCTTCGAACATCGCATGCCCCTTGGCTGTCAGGCGCACCATATGGCGGCGGGCATCGTTGCACGGCACCTGTGCAATCAATCCCCGCTGTGTCAGCCCCCGGAAAATCCGCGTCAAAGACGGCGGCAGGATGACACAACGCTCCGCCAATGTCTTGGCATCCAGCGCGTCAGCTTCTGCCAAAGCCCGCAAGACGCGCCCTTGCGGCATGGTCAGATCATGGCTCTCTATAAAGGGCTTGAACAGCCGCGTCGTCGCCTCTCGTGCGCGCAGCAGCGCAATAGGCAGGGATTTCTCGAATTTGCGCAATTCCTTATTCGCAGGCTCTGGCATCAACTCCCCTTCCCAAGATTTTGCCGAGTATAGCAAGAGCCATGATATTTTCAATTAAAAATGATTTTGCGCATGCAGCACCATCAGCCCGCCCCCCAACACAGGCTTGCAAGCCCGCCCGCGATTGGGCAAGAGCAAGGGCAGAGAGTTTCCCCAGAGCATAAAGGCAGACCCATGAGTGACATAACCCAAGACGCCTATAACGTAACCGCCGATGAACTGCGTCAGTTCATAGAGCGTTACGAGCATCTGGAAGCCGAGAAAAAAGATATCACCGACCAGCAAAAAGAAGTGATGGCCGAAGCCAAGGGGCGCGGCTACGACACCAAGGTTCTGCGCAAAATCATTGCCATACGCAAACGCAAACCAGATGAGATTGCCGAAGAAGAGGCCGTGATGGAGCTGTATAAAGCAGCCCTTGGCATGGAATAAGTGCGCTCGCCTGCCATCATGCGCGGCCAAAGCGGGGGGTAAAGGGGGGGCACTTGCCCCCCCTCTCTGGTTGCACCCCTCAGGCTTGCATATCGCAGGTTGCACCCGCCTATGGCTGGATAAACCGCAGCCCCGGCATCTGCGCAATCACGGCCATATCCTGCTCATATAGCTCCGATATCGCATCCACCTGCGCTTCATCCCAGCCCGTCAGGCTGACATCCACATCCAGCTTTTCATCATCGCCGTATTTGTCCAGAAAGGCCGAGATGATCTGCTGGCGCAAATCCTCATCCAGATTGGGCCGGGCAGCCAGATAGGCGGCCAGCTTCTCCGCACCGCCCGCAATCATGACAGAAGAGAACCACGCGAAACTGTTGTCAAACTCACCCTTCGGCTTGTGCCCCGACAACAGCCGCAACAGCCTGTGCCAGATAAAGGGCGTATCCTCATCACACCAGACAGTGATTGGCACTTCTGGCCAGGCCTTGCGGATATCCTCCAGCAAGACAGACCAACGCAGCGCATCCGGGCGCAACCGGCTCAGAACCTCATACCGATCTGCTGGCTCACTTTCTGCCAAAACCGCAGGCACAAACGAGGCCGGATTGCGAATCGCCATGAAAACCTCGGTCGGATAGGGGGCCAGCATCCGGCGATAGGCCGCCATGCGCGCGCCCGCACCGGGATAACGCAACCCGCCCTCCAGCGCTTCGGGCAGCTTGCACAACAGCGCCGGGGTTGAACAGACAAGCCGCCGCGTCGCCCCGCTCGCCCCCCCTGCCGCACTCAGATCGGCAACGAAATCATGAACAGGCTGGCCCGTGGCAATCTCACTGGCGGCCGTTCGAAACAATGTCTGAAAACTGCGGCTGCGGGGCACCACAATTCCGTGTTCTGCCAGCATCCGCTTATTGGCCTGCAAACAGCCGCGCAACTGCCCGTCATCGGTCAGATGCACACCCAAATGTAATGCGATATCCATAATGCCCGTGCCTTTTATTTTTCCCCTCTCTGCCATGCAAATATGACACGAATCCGCCCCGAA
>JAIUNA010000227.1 GCA_022565265.1 Roseinatronobacter sp.
ATCCGGCTGCAAATGGCTGTACTCGCCAGCGCGCGCCCTCTAGCAATGGCCATGCGCGCGCCTGATCCCGCCGGGTTGCTGGCCGTGCGCGAAAGTGTGTATGCTGTCGTGTCTGAGCTTGCTGCCGCGCAACCGCCCGCGCCTGTCGCGGCCCCGGTGGCAGAACTGGCCGCCCTTGCGCCGCAGGCCATCCCGGAAGCGCCGCCTGCCCGCCCGGAGGCGCTGGTTGCCGATGATTCGGGCAGTGCAACACCGGACGCGCCGCAAACTGATATTGCGCTGGCCTTGGCTGCCGGGTTCCGGCTGGCCGATCCTGATATGTCGGGCCGCCCAGACACCACAGACGCCGCCCCAGAGCCAGAGGCGCAGCCGAGCGCTGATACCCCCCTTCTGGCCGAATCCAGCCCGCTACCGCAGCCCCGCCCGGATGCGCTGGGCGACGCGCTGGGCGATTCGCTGCCCGATACCGCGCCCGCTACTCAGATTGCCGAGGCCGCACCGCCAGAGGCGCTGCAGCTTGCCCTTGCCGATGCAGCCATGCCAGATATCGAAACCGGGTTGGAGGATACCAGCCCGGAAGACGGGATGATATGGATCGGCGCCGAGGCCTCTTTCTTTGATGATGGCCCCGATGCCAGCGAGGATATGATGTTGGCCCATGCCGATCTGGATATCGGCGCAGCTTTGGTGCCTGACGGGGTGCAGTCCGGGATTATCCTGACAAGCACTGCGCGCGATGCAGGCGCGCAGGCAATCGCCTCTGTTGTCGAGGCGCAGATTGCCAGCCAGCCACAGGGCGCGGGGCCGGAAATTGTGACGCGCCTGTCCACTTCGGACGGGGGGCGGTTGTGGGGAGTCTCTTTGGGGCAGTTCAATTCCCGCGCTGCCGCAGAGCGCAGCCTGATCACCGTCAAGATGGCCGAGGCCAATTCGCTGGGCAATGGTGTAAGCCGCATTCGCCAGACAAGCGGGCGGTTCGAGGCAGGCTTTGCCGGGCTGACCCAGACAGAGGCCGAGCGCGCTTGTCTGCGCCTGCAAGCGCGCAGCATGGATTGCGCTGTCGCTTATCCGTGACAGGCTGGCCAGTAGCGCCGCAACCTGCAACGCGCTATGATAGCCCATGCCTGCATTTTGCCGTGATTGCCTGACCCAGTTTACCCAAGGGCCACGCTGCCCGGCCTGCCGCTCGCCTCGCGTGTTGGCAGGGGCAGAGGTGTTTGATCTCTCCATAGCCCATATGGATTGTGACGCTTTTTATGCCAGCGTGGAAAAGCGCGACAATCCGGCCCTGCGCGACAAGCCCGTGATTGTGGGTGGCGGCCAGCGCGGGGTGGTGACAACCGCGTGTTATATTGCGCGCATTCATGGTGTGCGTTCGGCCATGCCCATGTTCAAGGCGCTGAAACTTTGTCCCGAAGCTGTGGTGGTGAAACCGCGTTTTGCCGCCTATGAGGCCGCCTCGCGCGAGATACGCGCATTGATGCAAGACCTGACCCCGGCCATCGAACCTCTGTCACTGGACGAGGCGTTTCTGGATTTGTCAGGCACAGCGCGGCTGCATGGCGCACCGCCAGCGGTGATGATGGCAGGGCTTGTGCGCCGGATGGAGCAAGAGTTGCGGCTTTCCGGCTCTGTCGGGCTGTCACATAACAAGTTTCTGGCCAAGATCGCCTCTGATCTGGATAAACCGCGCGGATTCTCCGTAATCGCGCAGGCCGAGACAGCGCAATTTCTGCGCGGCAAACCTGTGGGGATTATCTGGGGGGTGGGCGCGGCCATGCGGGCGCAACTGGAACGCGCGGGCATTGCCACGATAGATGATCTGTTGCGCTGGGATCACGCCGATCTGGTGGCGCGGTTTGGCGCAATGGGCACACGGCTTTGGCATTTGGCGCGCGGGCAGGATGCCCGGCGCGTGGCCCCAGACCGCGATGTGAAATCCATCTCCAAGGAAACCACATTTGATCATGATCTGAGCGACGAATCAGTGCTTGATGGCCATTTGTGGCGGCTGGCCGATCAGGTCTCGGCACGGGCCAAGGCGCGGGGGCTGGCCGGACGGGTAGTGACGCTCAAGCTCAAACGCGCAGATTTCCGCAGCCTGACACGGCAAACCAGCCTGCATAGCGCCACAGTGCTGGCAGATGTGATCTATCGCAGTGCCCGGCCCTTGCTGGCGCAGGCGATGGGCGCTGCGCCCTTTCGGCTGCTGGGCGTGGGGATATCGGATCTGAGCCTTGCAAGCGGCCCAGGCTACAGCCCCGATTTGCTAGACCCTGATGCCGCAAAACGGGCAGAGGCCGAGCGCGCCATGGATAAGCTGCGCTCCCGGTTCGGGCAAGATGCAGTGGTGAAGGGGCGTGCGCTGCGATAGCGTTCTGAGACGGGGGTGGAGGGCTGTTCAATGCGCGCTTTGAGCGGGTTGGGGACATTCGCACTTTCCCCGGCCAATCCCCGCACCAAGCCCGGTTAACAGGGGGCGAAGCCCACCCGGGCAGCGCCCGACCGCCCCTTGGGCGGGCGCTTTGCTGCCACAAGCGCGGGGATCGAGGTCTCTGGAGATTTAGCCATAAAGTGCAGACCACAGATGTCAGAGCGCCCCCCCCGCGGGCGGACGCCGCCCTGTGGTGTGCATGATGCCTTAAGGGGGGCCGGTGCCCAGCGATGCGCGGCGGGCTTCGGCCTTGGTTCCGCGCTTGGCGCGCTTCTCCAATGTCCCCACGCCCCTCATAACCGCCCTGCATTTGTATCTGCCGAAACTTATTCCAAATCGGCAAGACCGGGCGGATGTTTGCCAATCTACCCCATTAAACCAATCTGCCCCATGCAAAAAGGCCCCGCGCAGGGTGCGCGGGGCCTTCGATTGCGGAGTTAGCGCTTAGTTATTGCCGAATTCGGGATAGGCTTCCATCCCCATCTCGGTTTTATCCAGCCCTGTAACCTGGTCTTCGTCGCTGACGCGAATGCCCAACACCGCTTTCAGGATCAGCCACACAACCAATGATGCGGTAAACATGAACGCGCCGATAATGGCCATGCCGACAAACTGGGTGACAAAGTTTGCATCGCTATTTGTCAGCGGTACAGCCATTGTGCCCCACAGGCCTGCGAACAGGTGTACCGGGATCGCACCGACCACATCATCAATTTTCAGCTTGTCGAGCAGTGGCACGGTGAACACAACGATCACACCGCCAACAGCACCGATCAGCGTTGCTGCACCCAGCGAGGGGGCCAGCGGCTCTGCGGTGATCGAGACGAGGCCAGCCAGCGCGCCATTGAGCACCATGGTCAGGTCAGGCTTTTTATAGAGCAGGGTCGAGAGGATCAGCGCCGCGACAGCACCACCCGAAGCGGCAGTGTTGGTGTTGGCAAAAATCCGGCTGACATCGGCCACATCAGAGATTGTGCCCATGGCCAGTTGCGAACCGCCATTGAAGCCAAACCAGCCCAGCCACAGAATGAACATGCCAAGGGTTGCCAGTGGCAAGTTGGAACCGGGCATAACTGTCACGCGGCCATCTTTGCCGTATTTGCCATAACGCGCCCCCAGCACCAGCACCCCGGCCAGCGCGGCCCAGCCGCCTGCGGCATGCACGATGGACGAACCAGCGAAATCGGAGAAGCCCATTTCATCAAGGAAGCCACCGCCCCAGCTCCAGCTAGCCTGAATCGGGTAGATGACGCCTGTCAGCACCACGACGAAGGCAAGGAACGGCCAGAGTTTGATGCGCTCTGCCACAGCACCCGAAACGATCGAGGCAACAGCGGCACAGAACATCAGCTGAAAGATGAAATCCGACCCGACAGAGGCGTATTCCACATCACCCACATCGGCCAATTCCACGCCCACAGGCTCCAGCACAGTGGGAGAGATGCCGCCCAGAATGCCTTCAACCACCCAGTCGCCCGGATACATCAGTTTAAAGCCCACGATGAAATAGGCAATCGCGGCCAGCGAGAACAGCGCCACGTTCTTTGTGGCCTGCATTGTCGCGTTCTTGGAGCGCACAAGCCCGGTTTCCAGCATGCAGAACCCTGCCGCCATGAAAAACACCAAAAAGCCGCCGACAAGGAACAGCAGCGAGTTCATGATGAATACCATTTCGGTATTCAGGGCCGCCACAGCTTCCAACGCTTCGGCGGCGCTGTCTGCCACGACCTCTGCTTCTTGCGCAAACCCAAGGCTTGGCAGCAGAACTGCCGCAGCGGTAAGCGGGAGTAGGGTTTTCAGTTGCATCTTTTTTTGTCCTTCCTGAAATCTTGCTGCCAAAGGCTCAGAGCGCGTCATCGCCGGTTTCTCCAGTGCGCACGCGGGTAGCCGCGGCGAGATCGAGAACGAAAATCTTGCCATCTCCGATCTTGTCGGTACGCGCGGTCTTCTGGAGTGTTTCCACAACCTGATCTGCCATCGCGTCTGATACGGCGATTTCCAGCTTCAGTTTCGGCACGAAATTGACGGCATATTCCGCCCCGCGATAAATTTCCGTGTGGCCCGATTGCGCGCCAAAGCCTTTGATTTCGGTAACCATCATTCCGCGCACGCCGATGGAGGTCAGCGCTTCGCGCACCTCTTCCAGCTTGAACGGTTTTATTGCCGCAATAATGTATTTCACAGGTCATCCCCTTTCTTCAGAGCGAGTGTCGAAGGATCGCACAGGCCCAATCAGTGTGGGGGAATGGGCAATTCTCAATATTTTGCCGCAGTGCGGCGGGGCTTGGGCGGCAGATTGCACAAAAATGTGCACAAAAAATCATCAATGCCTAAAAAGTAGGCGAAATCTATACGGCGCGCTGGCGCAGCGGTAAACAACTTCCCGCGATTGCAGTGGTAATCTGGTGGCAAACATGGCAGATTCACGCCAAAAGCGATTGAAGCGGGGTAGCACCCCGGCAAACAGGTTCATGGCATGGGCAGTTCAGGCGGCAGCGGGCGCAAATTGGTGGCGGATCGGCGCAATGTGGCACCGCGAAAGCCTGCCACGGCACAAAAGGCCAAACCCAAGCGGCCAAAGCGGTCTGACTCAAAGCGCAAGGGGGGCAATATTCTGGTGCGCTTCATTCGCGGCACAGTCCGCCTGTTCTGGCGGCTTATCTGGGGCGTGACATGGCGGCTTGGTGCGACAGGGGGCATGCTGCTGTTGCTGGCGACGGCTTATTTCTACACCACCATGCCGCCCCTATCAGAGTTGCTGGACGCGCGCGCGCGCGGG
>JAIUNA010000228.1 GCA_022565265.1 Roseinatronobacter sp.
CATGATCCGGCTGGAAATCTGGGCAGACCCGATCTGCCCGTGGTGTTTTATCGGCAAAGCGCGGCTGGATCGCGCGTTGGAGAGCCGCCCCGACCACCCGTTTGAAATTCAGTGGCTGCCCTTTCAGCTAAATCCCGACATGCCACGCGAGGGCATGGCGCGGGCCGAATACATGGCGCTGAAATTTGGGGATGATGCCGGTATTCTGGCCGCCTATGGCCCCGTCATTCAGGCCGCAGAGGAAACCGGGCTAGACCTGAACCTGCCCGCAATCGCGCGCACCCCCACCACGCTGGATGCGCACCGCCTGATCCATTGGGCCGGGCTGGAGGGGCGGCAAAGCGTAATGGTCAACCGCCTGTTTCGCGCCTATTTTCAGGAAGGGCGCGATATTGGCGCGCAAGATACCTTGGTGGATCTGGCCACAGATGCGGGGTTTGATCGCGCAGTGATCGCGCGGCTTCTGGCCTCTGATGCTGATTGCGAGATGATCCGAGAGGCCGACAGCGCCGCCCGCGCGCGCGGTATTCGCGGCGTGCCGTTTTTCATTCTGGACAATAGCCATGCGATTTCGGGCGCGCAGCCTGCCGCATTGTGGCGCGGGGTGATAGATGAAATCATGGGGCAGGCGGGGTAATGCGCGCCCTCACCCCCACGCGGCCCCTGCGCTTTGGCGAGTTTGTCGCGCTGATGGCGCTGCTGACAGCGACTGTCGCTTTTTCCATCGATGCCATGTTGCCCGCCCTGCCCACAATCGGGCAAGAGCTGTCACCCAACAGTCCCGCGCGCGGGCAATTGGTAATTACCACATTCGTGCTGGGCTTGGGGCTTGGCACCATGATTTGCGGCCCTGTCTCGGATGCCTATGGGCGCAAATCGGTACTGCTGGCGGGGATCGCGCTTTATGTGGCGGGGGCGGTGCTTGCTATTCAGGCCATGTCCATTGAAACCCTGCTGGCCGCGCGGTTTTTGCAGGGGCTGGGCGCTGCGGCCCCGCGTGTGGTGGCCACGGCCATGGTGCGTGATCTGCATTCGGGCCGCGCGATGGCGCGCGTGACATCCATTATCATGACATTGTTTGTGCTTGTGCCTGCGCTTGCCCCGTCAGTGGGTGCGGGGATAATCTGGCTGTCTGATTGGCGCATGATCTTTCTCGCCTTTGTGGGGTTCGGGCTGATTGCCGGCGTGTGGCTGATGCTGCGCCAGCCCGAAAGCCTTGCCCCCGAAAACCGCCGCGCGCTGAGTGTGCGCATGATCTGGGCGGCCTTGGTGGAGATTGTGAAAAACCCCGCTGTGATGGTCTATGTCGTGGCGCTGACATTCGCGTTCGCTCCGCTCTTTGCGTGGCTGTCAAACCTGCCCATGATCTTTGATGATGTCTATGATCGCGCTGCGACATTTCCGTTCTGGTTTGCTGCCACGGCGCTGGTGGCGGGCACGGCCTCTGTGGCCAATGCCAAACTTGTCATGCGTATTGGCATGCGCCGGATTGCGACTTGGGCTTTCGCATGGCAGGCGGGAATCTCGGTGGTATTTCTGGGCCTGATTGCGCTGGGCCTGCCTGCGCCTTGGGATTTTGCGCTGTTCTTCACGTTCATGTGCACGGCGTTCTTTTCCATCGGCCTGACATTTGGCAACCTCAACGCGCTGGCGCTGCAACCTTTGGGGCATATGGCGGGGATCGGCTCTTCTGTGGTGATGTCGCTGCCCACCATCGGATCGGCGCTGATTGCTGTGCCGATTTCGCTGGCCTATGATGGCACGCCGCGCCCGCTGATCATTGGCATGATCCTGTGTTCCTTTGCTGCGCTGAGCCTGATGCTGCTGGCGCGGCGTAT
Organism: Roseinatronobacter sp.; assembly: GCA_022565265.1. Taxonomy (GTDB): domain Bacteria; phylum Pseudomonadota; class Alphaproteobacteria; order Rhodobacterales; family Rhodobacteraceae; genus Roseinatronobacter. Next base: position 1,839 of record JAIUNA010000228.1, read on the forward strand.
TGTCAGCGACAAGGCTGCATGATTTACTGTTGCGCGCGGCATGCCGCCCTAAATTTTGTGACTGGTTTTATATAAGGGGTATGGAATGGAACTTGTCCTTGCGCTTGTTGTCGTGCTGGTGCTTGTGGTGCTTCTGGGCCTCAAGATCGTGCCGCAATCCGAGAATTTTGTGGTTACGCGGCTGGGCGCCTATCACCGCACGCTGGATGCGGGGGTAAGTGTGATCATTCCCTTTCTGGACAGGGTGCATTCCAAGGTTCCGGTCAATGATCAGGTGCTCAATGATATCGAATTGGAAGTGGTTTCTGCCGATAACGTGGTTTACGGCGCGCAACTTCTGGTCGTGTATCGGATAGAAAACCCCGAAGCGGCGGTATTTCGTGTCAATTCCATCAATGCGCTGGTAATCGGGCTGGTGCAATCGCTGGTGCGTTCCGAATTGGGCAAGGTGGAACTCGACGCAGTGCAATCCGATCGCGGTTCGCTGAATGTGGCGTTGCTGGAGGCGCTGGAAGATGCGGGCAAAACCTATGGCATTCGCATTTCCCGTTCCGAGATTACCGATGTGCGGCTGAATGAAACCACGCAAAAGGCCATGGCCGAAGTGCTGGCCGCAGAGCGCGAGCGCCGCGCCGCGATTACCCGCGCCGAAGGGCAGCGCCGCGCCACCGAACTGGCCGCCGATGGCGAGCTATACGAGGCGCAGCGCCGCGCCGATGCCATTCGCGCCATTGCGCAGGCCAATGCAGAGGCCAATCAGATGATTTCCGCCTCTCTGGGCGGAGAGAATGCGCGCGAGGCGCTAACATTCCAGACTGCGCGCATGCAGGTAGAGGCGCTGGAAGGGCTGGCGAAATCCCCCAATGCCAAGCTGATCATGCTGCCCGGCGGGCCATCCAATGCCTTCCGCGAGGCGGCGGCGATTTTGAAAGAGATTTGAGGGATGGATATTCTTGCGCTGCCAGACTGGAGTATCTGGGGGCTGATCGCGGCAGTTCTGCTGGCGGTGGAAATGCTGACAGTGGCCTATGTGGCGCTTGGCTTTGCCATTGGCGCGGGGGTGGTGGCGCTGGTGGTTTATCTTTCGCCGGGGCTGCATGTGTTTGTGCAGGCGCTGATATGGGCGGGGGTGGGGCTGGCTGTCTGGCTGGGCCTGTCGCGCTGGAACCGTGCGCGCCACAAGGCCCGGCCCGATATCAACCATTTCGATTCCACCCAATCCCTGCCGCGCGCCGACCGCGCGCGCCGCGAGGCCCTGCGCAAGGCCGAACAGGAAAGCGACGGGCCGGGAGGGTAACAAATTTGGGCCAGCCGTATAACCGGGCCAGTATTGGGGCCGGGGTGCAGGCGCTGTACGCGCGGGCATCCCGGCTTTGTTCAAGCCACCAATTCGCCCGCTAAACCCTTGTCAATCAGCGCAACGGATTTTTCCAACCCGTAAAGCGCGATAAATGTGCCCCAGCGCGGCCCTTGGCTGGCACCCAGCAGCACCTCATATAGCACGGCGAACCATGCGCGCAGGTTTTCAAACCCATGCGCTTTGCCGGTATCGCGCACAACCGACATGAACAATTCTTCGCTCAGGCTGTCATACTCTGCCGCATATTGGCTTGGCACTTGCCCACTGGCCGCAATCTCGCGCAGCGCTGCGCCAAGGGCTGTGATGGCTGCGCGTTCCGCCGCATCTGGCGCACGAAACGCCAATGTGGGGGCCACGAAATCGGCATAATAGCGCACCGCAAACCCTGCCGCCTGATCCAGATCGGGATTGCCTTCTGGCGTGGCATCGGGGGCATATTGGCGAATAAAGCCCCACAGCGTTTCCTTGTCTTCCGCCCGCGCAACCGATGCAAGGTTCAACAGCAATGCGAAACTGACAACCATGCCCGATTTGGGCGGAGTGCCCCCGTGAATATGCCAGACAGGATTGGCCGCCTGTTGCTCTGGCGTCTGGTCGGGATAGGCGCGCAATTGCTGGTGGTATTCATCCACTGCCTTCGGGATTACATCCCAGCTTAGCCTCTTGGCCGTGCGCGGCTTGAGGAACATGTAATATGACAGGCTTTCCGTGGCCGCATATGTCAGCCATTCATCAATCGTCAGGCCATTGCCCTTGGATTTCGAAATCTTCTCGCCATTCTCGTCCAAGAACAGCTCATAGGTGTAATGCTCTGGCTTGCGGCCCCCAAGGATTTCGCAAATCCTGTCATAGATGGGGGTATTGGTGGAATGATCCTTGCCATACATTTCAAAATCCACATCCAGCGCGGCCCAGCGCGCGCCGAAATCGGGCTTCCATTGCAGTTTCACGCGGCCGCCCGTGACAGGCAGTGTCCATTCGCGCCCGTCTTCATCGTCAAAGGTGATCTCGCCTTTGGCGCCGTCCACATGCTTCATGGGCACATAGAGCACGCGCCCCGTTTCGGGGTGGATGGGCAGAAAGATGGAATAGGTCTGCTGGCGTTCCGCGCGCAGGCTGGCCAGCATGACTTCCATCAGCGCGTCATAGCGCTCTGCCGCGCGCAACAGCACATCGTCAAACTGGCCGGATTTGTAAAATTCGGTCGCAGAGATGAATTCATACTCAAAGCCGAACGTATCCAGAAAGCGGCGCAGCATGGCATTGTTATGATGGCCAAAGCTTTCATATTTGCCAAACGGATCGGGCACGGATGTCAGCGGTTTTTGCAGATGTGCGCGCAGGGCCACAGGGTCTGGCACGTTTTCGGGCACTTTGCGCATTCCGTCCACATCATCGGAAAAGCAGATCAACCGGGTGGGGATATCGCTGATTTCCTCAAAGGCGCGGCGGATCATGGAGGTGCGCGCCACTTCGCCAAATGTGCCGATATGCGGCAGGCCAGACGGGCCATAGCCGGTTTCAAACAGCACATACCCCTTTTCCGGCATCTTGCCCTTATAACGCGCCACCAGTTTGCGGGCCTCTTCAAAAGGCCAAGCTTTGGAGGTCAGGGCGGCGTCACGCAATTGGGACATGATAGGGTCACTTCTCTGTGGGGCGCGGAATTGCAAGGCTGCTTCCTATTGCTCCTGCCCTTCCGCGTCAATAATCTGCGTATAAGCGCCATTGCAGGAGATATTTATGCACCAGCTTCCACAGCCCCTGTCCCCGCAGGACAGTCTTGTTGCCATCATGATCGCCGTATCCGCAGCCGATCTGGAACTGCATACGGCAGAACTGGTGGCAATTCAGGCGCTGGTGAACCATCTGCCGTTCTTTGCCGATTACGATTCTGACCGGATCAATACAGTCGCACAGACTGTATTTGATCTGTTCGAGGAAGAAGACGGGCTTGACGCGCTGTTCGGGCTGATCCGCGACGCACTGCCCGAC
>JAIUNA010000229.1 GCA_022565265.1 Roseinatronobacter sp.
GCGCTCCGCCCAGAAACTCTCGCCATGATTGCGCATATCCACGCTTAGCACGGCGCGGCTATCTGACAGGCGCTTCGCAATCGCGCCCCAATTGCGCGCCGATCCAAACAGACCATGCACAATCAGCAATACGGGCAGATCGGTTTTCACACCATGGCGCAGAATATTCAGCATGCCCCTGCCCCATTGATCTTGGCTCAAATATCCTCAGGGGGTGAATTGGGCCAAAGGCCCAAGAGGGGGCGCGAGCGCCCCCTAGCCCCCGGTCCAACGCACCATTCCGGATAAATGGGGCAGCCCGCGCCCAACTCGGCCACTTCGGCTTTCACCCGCGCCTCCACTGCGCCATTGCCCTCTTCGCCATGCGCGGCCAGTCCCTCCACCACGGCCACAATCCAATCGGCAATCTGGCGGAACTCGGCCTCACCAAAGCCACGGGTTGTGCCAGCAGGCGTGCCAAGGCGGATGCCGCTTGTCACCATCGGGCTTTCAGTATCAAATGGAATGCCGTTTTTGTTGCAGGTGATATGCGCGCGGCCAAGTGCTTTTTCAGTGGCATTGCCTTTCACCCCTTTGGGGCGCAGATCGACCAGCAGCAAATGCGTATCCGTGCCGCCTGTCACTGTGGCCAGCCCGCCGGTTTCCAACTGCGCGCCCAGCGCCTGGGCATTGGCGAGCACCTGCTTTTGGTACTCACGGAAACCGGGGCGCAGCGCCTCGCCAAAGGCTACGGCTTTGGCCGCGATCACATGCATCAAGGGGCCGCCCTGAATGCCGGGAAAGATGGCCGAGTTGAATTTCTTGGCCAGCGCTGCATCATCGGTAAGGATCATACCGCCGCGCGGGCCGCGCAGGGTTTTATGCGTGGTGGTTGTGGCCACATGCGCATGCGGGAAGGGCGAAGGGTAAAGGCCCGCCGCCACCAGGCCAGCAAAATGCGCCATATCCACCAGCAGATAGGCCCCTACCGAATCCGCAATCTCGCGCATGCGGGCGAAATCGATGATCCGTGGAATGGCCGATCCGCCTGCAATCACCATCTTGGGCTTGTGTTCAGCCGCCAAGGCCGCGATCTGGTCATAATCCACTTCCAGATCATCGCGGCGCACCCCGTATTGCACGGCATTGAACCATTTTCCCGATTGGTTGGGTTTCGCGCCATGGGTCAGGTGGCCGCCTGCATCAAGGCTCATGCCCAGAATCGTATCGCCCGGCTGCAACAGCGCCGTGAACACACCCTGATTGGCCTGAGAGCCGGAATTGGGTTGCACATTGGCAAAACCGCATTTGAACAATTCGCAGGCCCGCGCAATCGCGAGGTCTTCGGCGATATCCACATATTGGCAGCCGCCATAATAGCGCTTCCCCGGATAGCCTTCGGCATATTTATTTGTCAGAACAGAGCCTTGCGCCTCCATCACTGCCTTGGAGACGATATTCTCCGAGGCGATCAGCTCGATCTCGTCGCGCTGGCGGCCAAGCTCTGCGCGGATGGCGGCAAAAAGTTCTGGGTCGCGGCTTTCCACGGTCTCGGTGAAAAAGCCAGTGTCGCGCGTGGTCTGATCCATCAGGCAGCCTCCGGGGGTCTGGACAAAGGGGTTTTGCGTCCAATTAGCGCAAATGCGCGCGCACGCAAAGGCTTCATTGCGCCATTTTCGGACGATGCGCGGCCATGCCACGCCGCCCTGACGCCCATATGCACCAGATGGCGCCTATCGGAACGCGCTTGCCAAGCCTGCGGATGCGCGCAAGAAAGGGCAGGTAGATGACAGGGAACGCGCATGCCGCCCAAACTTGCATTTCTGGCCAGTTCCGCCCCCGATGCGCAAGATGCGCTTGCGGCGCTGACATGGCGCCACGAGAATGTTGCCCCGGAAGAGGCCGATGTGATCATCGCGCTTGGGGGAGACGGGTTCATGTTGCAAACCCTGCATGCCACACAGCATCTGGATACACCTGTTTATGGCATGAATCGCGGCACTGTCGGGTTTTTGATGAATGCCTGGCAGGTGGAGGGGCTGCTTGCGCGGCTGGATCAGGCAGAAATGGCAGTGCTGAACCCGCTGCGCATGCAGGCCACACGCATAGATGGTACGACCACCGAGGCTTTGGCAATCAATGAAGTCTCGCTGCTGCGCCAGGGCGCGCAAGCGGCCAAGCTGCGCATCATTGTAGATGGTAAACAAAGGCTGGATGAGCTGGTCTGCGATGGCGCGATGCTGAGCACACCTGCGGGATCGACCGCCTATAACTATTCCGCCCATGGGCCGATTCTGCCCATTGGTGCCGATGTTCTGGCGCTGACACCTGTTGCGGCCTTTCGCCCCCGCCGCTGGCGCGGTGCGCTCTTGCCCAAGAATTCGCATCTGCGTTTTGAGGTGATCGACCCGGAGCGCCGCCCTGTGATGGCCGATGCCGATAGCCGCTCGGTGCGCAATGTGCTGCGGGTGGATATCACCTCGGCACGAGATGTGGCGCATAAATTGCTTTTTGACCCTGGCCATGGGCTGGAAGAGCGCTTGATTCGCGAACAATTCGTCTGAACGGCTGGCCGGGCAAAAGAAAGTGGGGGCTTTGCCCCCCTTGGGCTACGCCCAATTCCCCCCAGGATATTTAAACCAAGATGAAATCAGCCTTGTTTCGCAATGCGCCGAAGGTGCAGGCTGTACAGCAGGGGGGCGGCGATCCGGTTATAGCCCAGCTCTGCCAGTTGGCGCAGCCCCGGCAGGGACAGGAGCCGCGCGAGCCATTTCAGGCGCGGCAGATTTTCCCACAAGATAAGGAAGGCCGGAAAGCCGGATATGATCTGGCCCCCCGCGCGCGCATGCAGGCGGCGCGTGGCCTGATCGGCGCTAAGCCCCCAGCCTGCAAGCTCGGCGCTATGCAGATCGGTGAAGCGCAAGGGCGCGCGCGCCTTTTGCGCCGCGCGGCCATATTGCGCTATTTCCGCGGCGCAGATCGGGCAGCGCCCGTTATAGAGGATTTCAATCTCGGTCATACGCGAACAGATAGCGCCGCGCTGCGTCCGTGCAAGGGGGAGTTTCAGGGTGCGTTTTTGGGGGGCGGGGTGCGGTGGTGGGTATAGTCCGACCAATCGGTGATATCGGGGTAAAACTGACGCCGCCAGTCGCGCACTTTGGGATTCATATAGCGGCGAAACAGCGGCGGGCACATGGCCAGCGTAGTGAGCGCGGGGTAGCCGAAAGGCAATTGAGGGGCGGCGCTTTCATCATGGTTTTGCAGCAGGGGAAAGCGGCGATCGGGTTTGAAATGGTGATCGGAATGGCGCTGCAGATTGATCATCAGCCAGTTCGAGGCCGCATGCGAAGCGTTCCAGCTATGGTGCGGGCGCACGGGTTCATAGCGGCCATCGCCCAGATAGCGCCGTGTCAGCCCGTAATGTTCGATGTAATTTGTCAATTCCAGATGCCAGAAGGCCACAAAGCTTTGCACCGCAAACAGCACCACCCCCCAAGCGCCCCCAAGCGCGAAGGCCAGCGCCAGCATACCCCCTTGCAGCGCGCCGTAGCGCCAAAACGGGTTGGAGCGATGCCACCAGCCAAGCCCCTTGCGCGCCAGCATTGCGGCCTCTGCCCGAAACGCCGAAGGCGGGCAATCGCGCAGCACGCGGCCAAAATAGGCGATAAACCCCTCATTATAGCGCGCTGTCACCGGATCGCGCGGGGTTGCGACATAGCTGTGATGCACCAGCAGATGCTCTGACCGGAAATGGCTGTAGAGCACCGAGGCCAGCAGAAGATCGGCCAACCAGCGCTCTAGCTTGGGTTTCTGGTGCATCAGTTCATGCGCGTAAACGATGCCGATAACCCCTGTCATCACCCCCAGTCCGAACATAACGCCAATCTGTTCCCACCATGGCAAAGGGCCAGCGGCAAGATACCAGACCAGCCCGAAAATGCTGGCAAACTGGATGGGGAACCAGATGAGCGTTATCAGCCGATACCAGAACAAATCGCGCAGCGGGATTTCGGTATCGGGGTTTTCCGCATCCAGCCCTGTCAGGAAATCCAACAGCGTGAAGGCCCACCAGCCATAGGCCACTGGCAGCATAAACCACCAGCCCCCCCAAAGGGCCGAAAGCCAGACCAGCGGCACAAAGCCCAGCGAGACCCAGAATGGCAAGGCAGAGCTGAGTTTGCGCAATTGCTCTGGCGTCATGCAAGGCCCCCATTCACCACATCACCCAATGCGCATATATACTCTCTTTAGAGAGAGATATACAGCCCCGGTGCCTGCGACAGAATGCTGCCGCAAAAGCGCTCAGGCTTGGCCCAGATGGGGCGCGCCCAAGGCATAAGCCTTGCGCATCAGCGTTGGCAGGGCGCGGGGATCAAATTCTGAAGCGGGGATGAACAGCCCCGGCGCAGTTTGGGGCAGATGGGCCACGCGCAGCCCAAGGCGCAAATGGAAATGGGTGAAGGTATGGCGCACCTCCTGCGCGACAGGCTGCCAGTCTGCGGCAAGGGGCGGGGTATCCTGCGGCACATCTTCGGCCCACTCCGTGCCGGGCCAGCCCCACATTCCGCCCAAAAGGCCCTGTGGGGGCCTGCGCTCCATCAGCCAGGCCCCATCGGCGCGCAGGCCCAGATAGGCCAGCCCCTGGCGGATGGGTTTTGCCGGGGCACGTATCTTGCGGGGCAGGCTGGCGGCTGTACCATTGGCGCGCGCGGCGCAGGGGCCGCGCAGCGGGCAGATGCCGCAGGCCGGGTTACGCGGCGTACAAACTGTGGCACCCAGATCCATCACTGCCTGGGCATAATCCCCGGGGCGCGCAGAGGGCGTCAGGCGCGCGGCATAGGCGGTGAGAATGGGCTTTGCCCCCGGAAGGGGGGTGTGTTCGTCAAAGAGCCGCGCCATCACGCGTTCCACATTGCCATCAACCACCACTTCGGGCGCATCAAAGGCAATCGCAGCAATGGCCGCAGCGGTATAGGGGCCCATCCCCGGCAATTCCTGCAACCCCTGCCGCGTGGTGGGAAAGCCCCCGGCAGTGGCCACAAGGCGCGCGCATTTCAGCAGGTTGCGGGCGCGGGCGTAATAGCCAAGCCCGGCCCAAGCCGCCATCACATCGGCATCGGGGGCTGCGGCCAGATCCTGCACGCGCGGCCAGCGGGTGGTGAAGGCGTGGAAATAGGATTTCACCGCA
>JAIUNA010000230.1 GCA_022565265.1 Roseinatronobacter sp.
TAACTGGGGCAGGAATTTGGGCCTTGGGGATATCATGCAACCACTTGTCATGAGCTGCGGCGATCCTGCCGGGATTGGGCCGGAAACAGCGTTGGGCGCGCGCAGGGTTTTGGGCCAGGCGCTGCCATTCGTCTGGATCGGTGATCCGGCGCATCTGCCGCAGGGCGCGCAATGGCAGGCGGTAGAAACTGTGGCAGAGGCGGGGGCCGTAGGCGCTGATATCTTGCCAGTTCTGCCGCATCCTTTCCCTGCCCCGGCGGTTGCTGGCCATCCCGACGCTGCCAATGCAGCTGCGGTGATAGAGGTGATCGCACGCGGGGTGGAACTGGTGCAATCTGGTGCGGCCTCTGGGATTGTGACCTGCCCCATCAACAAGGCAGCATTGAAGCAGGGCGCGGCTTTCGCATTTCCCGGCCATACCGAATATCTGGCGGCACTGGCGGGCAATGTTCCTGTGGTGATGATGCTGGCTTGCGCTGAGTTGCGGGTGGTTCCTGTGACAATCCACATTCCCTTGGCAGAGGTTCCCAAAGCCCTGACCGCACAGATGCTGGAAACCGCGCTGCGCATTACCAACGCGGCGCTTGCGCGCGATTTCGGCATTGCCCAGCCCCGGCTGGCGGTTGCGGGGCTTAACCCGCATGCAGGTGAAAGCGGCATGATGGGGCAAGAAGAGATCGATGTGATCGCCCCAACCCTTGCCCGGTTGCGCAGCGAAGGGATGACGATTGAGGGGCCATTTCCCGCAGATACCATGTTTCACCCCACAGCGCGCGCGCGGTATGATGTGGCACTGTGCATGTATCATGACCAAGCGCTGATCCCGATCAAGACCATAGATTTCGCAGGCGGTGTGAATGTGACATTGGGCCTGCCCTTTATCCGCACATCGCCCGATCATGGCACGGCCTATGATATAGCGGGCAAGGGCGTGGCCGATCCCACATCGCTGATCGCAGCGCTGCGCATGGCAGCACAGATGGCACAGGCGCGCGCATGATCGACAACTTGCCCCCGCTGCGCGAGGTCATCCGCACCCATGATCTGCGCGCGAAGAAAAGCTTTGGCCAGAATTTTCTGCTGGATCTGAACTTGACAGCACGTATTGCCCGCGCGGCAGGCGATTTGCGCAATGCTGATGTGCTGGAAGTGGGCCCCGGCCCCGGCGGGCTGACGCGCGGGCTTTTGGCCGAAGGGGCGCGCAAGGTTCTGGCCATCGAGAAAGATACGCGCTGCCTGCCCGCCCTGGCCGAGATTGAGGCCGCATATCCGGGCCGATTGCAGGTTATCGCCGGCGATGCCTTGGCGGTAGATCCGCTGGCCCATTTGCAAGCGCCGGTCAAAGTGGTAGCCAACCTGCCCTATAATGTGGGCACAGAACTTCTGATCCGATGGATGACGCCAGCGCACTGGCCGCCCTTCTGGGATAGCCTGACACTGATGTTCCAGCGCGAAGTGGCAGAGCGGATTGTGGCCCAGCCCGGCTCCAAGGCCTATGGGCGGTTGGCGTTGATGGTGCAATGGCGCGCAGATGCGCGGATTGTGCTGCACCTGCCGCCAGAGGCTTTTACTCCGCCGCCCAAGGTCAGCTCTGCCGTAGTGCATATCACGCGGCGTGAATTGCCGCGCTTTCCTGCGGATGCGGCTGTTCTGGAACGGGTGGTGGCCGCAGGCTTCAACCAGCGCCGCAAGATGCTGCGCGCCGCACTCAAGGGGCTGCATCCACGGATTGAAGATATCCTGAATGAGGCAGGCATTGCCCCCACAGCACGCGCCGAGGAGATCGGACTGGAAGGATGGTGCCAGTTGTCAGAAACCCTGCGTCTGGCCGCGCGCTGAACAGTCACTCAGCCGCCTTGATCGGCAATCGGGTTCGGTATGTGTAACGCGCGAATTCATCTCCCAGCCAAGTGGCGGTGCAGACATCCATCTTGACGATTTTCTGAAGCACGGTTTCGCGTGTGCGTGCGGTGTGATTAAGCATGATCCGCCGTGCAACTGCTTCGGCATTGCGCGGCGACTGCGCAAAATCAGCTTCGCTGACAAGTTTGGCCAAAGGACTGCCAAGTGTAAGTAGCACATGGTAATTGTCCAAAGCGTGATAGAGGGCCAGCGCGCAGGTTCCGGCAGTTTCCGGGCAATGGCGCGCACAGGCCCCCCGCAGGGGCAGTGCCAGCGGGCTTTGCCCCAGCCACTGTGACAGCGCGTCTTTGGGCAGTGGCAAGCCCAGCATGGCGCGCACCGGATGGCCGGGATGCAGGCTATCTGCCGTCACGCTGTCGGGCAGGTATGGCCCTGCCAGATGCAACAGGCTTTCAGGGTACCAGTCTTGCGCACGAAACGTATCGGAAAAGCCCTTTTCCTGCCGCGCGGCCAAAACCAGAAGCGTGGCGCGGGCCGCACGATCTTCGCCAGCAAGGATAAATTCATGGGCAAGGCTCTTGTCACTCTCGACCGACCAAAGAGCATTCAGGCTTTGGGCCAATGGCACATCCTTGGCGGCTGTATGAATCCAGTTTTGCCCCGAAATTCCGCCCTCGGCGCGCAAGAGCGCGATACGCTCGGTTCGCGGAAGGCTGTAAAGGTAGGGGCCTTGCAGGCTGCCTGATTTATCGATGATGGCAAGCAGGGTCTGTGCTGCAAGATTGTGTTCATGCGCCAGATCACGCAAGGATGCGAGTGCGGTTTCTTCATCGCCTTTCAGCCATTGGGAAAGGGCCGCGCGAAATACGGGCAAACCGCAACCGCAGATCTCTTGCGCTGCCACTGGGACCAGGTCTGGAATAGCCACCAGCAAAACCAGCGCAGTCAGAACTTGTCGCCAGATGCGCTTTAAACCCGCCCGCATGCACCCCCCGCTTTGCAGTGGCGCCACTATGCCCGCGCCAGCGCAAGACAGCAAGTCATGCCTGCCACTTGGGATAGCAAGAAAAAACCGCCCCGGAAAACCGAGGCGGTGCAGTTACCCGCGTGTCGGCGGGACAGGGAGGAAATGTTTTCAAACACCTTTAAAATATCTGAAAACATGAATCCTGATATGATCTTTTATCGCCACCAACTTTGATCTGGGTCAAACTCCAACAAAGGCAGCACAAAAATTATGCCAGCACCCGCGCTCTTTGCCCGTGTTCCAGCATGTTTTGCCCGGCCCGGCCAGCCCTCCCCTAGCGTGCCAAGAACCGGTTTGACGCCGGTTTGATCTGGCATTAGGTCAGGCTATCCATATAGGAGCGGCCATGACCCAAAGCATCACGAGGATCCGCCCCGATGACTGGCATTTGCATCTGCGCGATGGCGCGATGTTGGCCGGGATTGCCCCTGAAACCGCGCGTCATTTTGCCCGCGCCATCATCATGCCCAATCTTGTGCCACCTGTTGTGCGCGGGGCCGATGCTGATGGCTATCGCAAGCGCATTCTGGCAACCACCGGGCCGGATTTCACACCGTTGATGACGCTCTATCTGACAGAAGAGACAGACCCGGCAGATGTTGTCGCAGCCCACAAAGCCGGGATCATCACGGCTGTAAAAATGTACCCGGCTGGCGCCACCACAAATTCGGCCTCTGGCGTGCGCGATTTCGACCGCGTGCGCGGGGTGCTCGAAGCGATGGCAGAGGCAGGCATTCCCCTATTGTGCCACGGCGAAGTGACAGATCACAGCGTGGATATCTTTGACCGCGAGGCCGTGTTCATTGACCGCGTCCTCGATCCGATCCGCCGCGCAACGCCTGCGCTGCGGGTGGTGATGGAACATATCACCACATCCGATGCCGTGGCCTATGTGCGCAGCCAACCCGAAAATTTGGGCGCGACAATCACAACCCATCATCTTGTCATCAACCGCAACCATATTCTTGTGGGCGGTATCAAGCCGCATTACTACTGCCTGCCCGTCGCCAAACGCGAAACGCACCGTGTGGCGCTGGTGGACGCGGCCACATCAGGGGATGCACGGTTCTTTCTGGGCACAGACAGCGCCCCCCACACAGATGATGCGAAAGAAAACGCCTGTGGTTGCGCGGGGTGCTTCACGGCCACCAATACGCTGTCAATCCTTGCGCATGTGTTCGAGGAAGCGGGCGCATTGGACAAGCTGGAGGGGTTCACTTCGCGCAATGGCCCGGAGTTTTATCGCCTGCCCGTCAATACAGGCACTCTAACACTGGAAAAATCCGTAACCCCCATCTCCTACCCTGCCAAGATTGAAACAGGCGTTGGCCCGGTTACAGTGTTTGACCCCGGCTTCCCGCTTTTTTGGCGCGTTTTGTAAGCAAAGGCCCTGCCCCATGATCCCAAGTTCATACCCCGATCGCGCCACCGTTGCCCGTCTGACCGCGCGCATGCTGCTGGATATCAAGGCCGTGCATTTCAATGCGCAAGAGCCGTTCACATTCGCCAGCGGCCTGAAAGCACCCACCTATATTGATTGCCGCAAGCTTATCAGCTTTCCGCGCATACGCTCCAGCCTGATGGATTTCCTGACATGTCGCGTGCTGGAAGATGCAGGGTTTGAAGCGTTTGACAATATCGCAGGCGGGGAAACCGCAGGCATTCCCTTTGCCGCACTTGTGGCAGAGCGCTTGGCCCTTCCCATGACCTATGTGCGCAAAAAGCCCAAAGGCTATGGGCGCAATGCCCGCATTGAAGGCGCGATGAGCGAGGGGCAGCGCGTGCTTTTGGTGGAAGATCTGACAACTGATGGCGGATCAAAGCTAAGCTTTGTCGATGCGATCCGCGAAACAGGTGCAGAATGCGGCCATACGGCGGTTATCTTCTACTACGGCATTTTCCCCGAAACCGAACCGCGGCTGGCCGAACATGGGGTGAAGCTGCATTACCTGTGCACATGGTGGGATGTTCTGGCAGAGGCCCGGCGCGGCGGGGATTTTGACGCAGCGACGCTGGATTCGGTTGAATCTTTCCTGCGCGCCCCGCGCGACTGGGCCTGATTACAGCGCAGCCCTTTCACGCCGCACAAAGAAAAACGCGCCGGAAAGCCTCCGGCGCGTTTTCTCAATTCCAAGGGCAATGCTGCCTTATACGCTCATCTCAAAGCCCAGATGATTTGCCACGGATAAGATAACCTTAACCCACCGCCCCCACATATTCATGATCACGAAGTGAACCTTCAGCAAGCTTGGCGCGATATTCA
>JAIUNA010000231.1 GCA_022565265.1 Roseinatronobacter sp.
GCCCGAGGCGCGCCTTGCACCCGCAGGAACCCCCCGTGGGGCGGCCCCTTAATTTTGCCAAAGCCGGCGGGCCGGGGCGGGGGGCACGGGTGTATGATGCTCCGGGGGGGCGGCGCGTGCTGGTGGCGCAGGTATTGGGCCAAGTGTTTATGAAACAGCCCTATTGTGACCCGTTTTCGGCCATTGATCCGGTGTTGCGCAGCCATCCGCGGGGCGGGTTGGTGCAGGCCGCGCTTGTGGATATGCATTGCGAGGCCACATCGGAGAAATACGCCATGGGCCATTGGTGCGATGGCCGCGCCAGCCTTGTGGTGGGCACGCATACCCATATTCCCACGGCAGATGCGCAAATTCTGGGCGGGGGCACAGGCTTTCAGGCAGATGCGGGCATGTGCGGCGATTATGACAGCGTGATCGGCATGCATAAGGATGAACCCATGCGCCGGTTCATTACCGGCATGGCGCGCGCGCGGTTTGAACCGGCGATGGGTGTGGCCACGGTGGCGGGCACATATCTGGAAACCGATGATCGCACAGGGCAGGCCACACGTATTGAGATGGTGCGCCTTGGCGGGCGTTTGCCACAGGCCGGGCCTGCGCCTGTTACAGTGCCGCCTTTTCCCAGCCACGGCTGACGCCTGTTTCTTGGGCGCTGCCCCCGCGTGCGGCTGCGGTGCGCTTTGCTTCTGTCATTTTATCTGCGAAAAAGAGGGCGCGGCCACGTGCATGAGGGGTGTAGATGTTCGGGATAGAGTTGGGCAGCACCACAGAGGCGATTGTTGCGCTGCTGATTGTGGCGGGCATGTTTGTAGCCTTTGTGCGCGAAATCTACCCGGTGGAAGTAACCGCCATTGCCGGGGCCATTGTGATGCTTGTGCTGGGCATTTTGCCGCAAAGCGCGGTGTTTACCGCCTTTTCCAACCATGCGCCTTGGACGATTGCCGCGCTGTTTGTGATTGTGGGCGCGCTGGTGCGCACAGGTGCTTTGGATTGGATTACCCAAGCCGCTGCGCGCAATGTGGAAAAGCACCCCACGCTGACACTGATAACGCTGGCCTTTACCGTGCTGGCCATGTCGGCCTTTGTGAACAATACGCCGATCGTGGTGGTGATGATCCCTGTTTTCATCCAACTGGCCAAGACGATGGGGACATCTGCCTCCAAGGTGCTGATCCCGCTAAGCTATCTGTCCATTCTGGGGGGCACGCTGACATTGCTTGGCACCTCTACCAATCTGTTGGTGGATGGGGTGGCGCGGGCCAATGGGATGGCCCCGTTTACTGTGTTCGAGATTACCAAGATCGGGGTAATCATGGCAGCGGCTGGCATGGTCTATCTGGCGCTGGTGGGCCGCAGGCTGTTGCCAGAGCGCAAATCCATGTCTGATCTTTTGTCAGACCGGACGCGCACCAAGTATTTTACCGAAGTGGTGATCCCGCAATCCTCGCGCTTGATTGGGCGCAAGCTGGCAGAGGTGGATATTTTCAAGCGAGAGGGCGCGCGGGTGATTGATGTGCTGCGCGGGGATACGTCTTTGCGCTGGAGCGAGATGAATGAAGTTTCGTTGCAGGCCGGGGATCGGGTGGTGTTGCGCACCCAGATCTCCGAAGTGCTGGGGCTGAAGGAAAACCCCGATGTTGCCCAAGCTGCTGAGGCGCAAGACCCTGATATGATCGGGCCGACGCGTGATATGGACAGGCTGTCATCAGTGCAGACCACCACTGTGGAAGTGCTGATTTCGCCCGATTGCAAGATGGTTGGCCGCTCTTTGGGCGGGATGCGGCTGCGGCGGCGCTATGGGGTATACCCGCTGGCGGTGCACCGCCGGAACCAGAATATCGGCACGAATTTTGAAAATCTGGTGGTGCGGGTGGGCGATACCCTGCTGCTGGAAGGGGCGCCCGAAGATATCGGGCGGCTGGCGCAGGATATGAATCTGGCCGATATCGCGCGGCCTACCGAACGCGCCTATAGGCGCGGCCATGCGCCCATTGTGCTGGCGGTTCTGGCCGGGATTGTGGTGTTTTCAGCGCTGGGTGTTGCGCCAATTTCACTGCTTACCTTTATCGGGGTTGCCATCGTGCTGTTAACGCGCTGCATTGATGCCGATGAGGCGCTGGGCTTTGTCGATGGGCGTTTGCTGGTGCTGATTTTCGCCATGCTGGCCGTTGGGGCAGGGTTGGAGAATGCGGGTTCCATCCGGCTGGTGGTGGATGCGGTTGCGCCGTATCTGATCACGCTTTCACCCGTCTTGCTGGTGCTGTCGGTATATGCGCTGACCAGTTTCCTGACCGAACTGGTGACGAATAACGCAGTTGCCGTTATTCTAACGCCCCTTGTCATCGCGCTTGGTACGGCCCTTGGGATAGATCCGCGCGGGTTGGTTGTGGCGGTGATGATGGCGGCATCTGCATCTTTTGCAACGCCAATAGGGTATCAGACAAATACGCTTGTCTATGGCCCCGGTGGTTACAGGTTTACGGATTTCCTGCGGATTGGGATACCGATGAATCTGCTTCTTGCGGCTGTGGCGGCAGTTTTCATTCCGGTATTCTGGCCGCTATAGCTGCTTGGCCTCTGAGTTGGGGGTGCGGCTCTGGGGGTGTTCGGCACGTAACGCACCATAGGCAAGGGCAGGTTTGATCAGGGTGGGGCGGTTGACCCTTACCCCGGCTGATCCCCGCACCAAAGCCCGGTTAACACGGGCCGCAGGCCCGCCGGGCAGCGCCCGACCGCCCCTTGGGCGGGCGCTGCCCTGTGGTGCGTAATACACAGGGCCCCCCGCTCCCCCGCCCAAAGCCCAGCGCGCGGTGTTGCACGCTTTCTTTCAGGAAATGGCGCTAGTCTTTGCCTGTCCGTGATCGCGCCTTGGCCTTATGGGGCCAGCTGCGGCTATGGGCGGATATGGGAACAGGCAGCACCCTATGAGCACAGACAAACCCCCGCAAGGCGGGACGACACCGGAAAACATGGTGTCTTATTCCGAGCAGCTACTGGCCCTGAGCATTTCGCGCCTGACGGGCCTGCTTGCGGCTTATGACCCTCTTACCGCAGCCTGCGGAAAGGAATTGACCGAAGAATTCCGCAGTCTGCGCAAAGCCCTGGAGATTGCTTATCATGAACGTGCCCAAGTCCAGAAACTTAAAGGAGGTGAGCAGGCGGCAGGCGCATCCCTTGATCTTGATGCCGCAAGAGCCGAAATCACCAGCAGACTTGCTCGCTTGCGCAGAGCCGCAGGCAGTGGCGGAATTTCAGCACAGACTCAGTGATCCAGCCTTGGCCGCGCTGCCGTGGTTGTTCGAGTTCTGGGCCGCGCCCCATCAGATGCCCCCGGCAGGCACGTGGCGCACATGGGTGTGTCTGGGTGGGCGCGGGGCTGGCAAGACGCGCGCAGGCGCGGAATGGGTGCGCGCGCAGGTGGAAGGCGCGCTCCCCATGGAGACAGGCCGCGCGCGGCGTGTGGCGCTGGGGGCGGAAACCTATGATCAGGCGCGCGATGTGATGGTGTTTGGCGATAGCGGCATTCTGGCCTGCGCGCCCCCAGACCGGCTGCCGCAATGGGAGGCCACGCGCCGCCGCCTTGTCTGGCCCAATGGGGCTGTGGCGCAGTGTTTTTCGGCCTCTGACCCCGAAGCGCTGCGCGGGCCGCAATTTGATGCGGCCTGGTGTGACGAGTTGGCGAAATGGCCCAAGGCTGAGGAAACCTGGGACATGCTGCAATTCGCGCTGCGGCTGGGGGATCATCCGCGCCAGTTGGTGACAACCACGCCGCGCGGGCAGGCGACGTTGAAATCCATTCTGCGCAGCCCGTCCACCGTGATGACCCATGCCGCGACCGAGGCCAACCGCGCCTGGCTGGCGCCGTCCTTTCTGGAGGAAATCCGCGCGCGCTATCGGGGCACAAGCCTGGAGCGGCAGGAATTGGACGGGGTGTTGCTGGAAGATGCCGAAGGCACGCTTTGGCCGCTGGCGCTGTTGGAGCGCGCGCGGCTGGCAGGCCCTTTGCCTGCGCTGTCGCGGGTGGTGGTGGCGGTTGATCCCTCTGTCAGTGCCACGGTGCGATCTGATCTTTGCGGGATTGTGGTTGTGGGCGCGGTGACAGACGGCCCGCCAAGTGGCTGGCGGGCCTATGTGCTGGAAGATGCCAGCCTGCGCGCCTCCTCGCCTTCGGCCTGGGCGGAGGCCGCGCTTGCGGCGGCACAGCGCCACGGGGCCGAACGGATTGTGGCCGAAGTGAACCAGGGCGGCAATCTGGTGGGTGAAGTGCTGCGCCAGATTGACCCGTTGGTGCCCTTTCGCGCGCTGCATGCCAGCCGGGGCAAGGCTGCCCGCGCCGAACCTGTGGCCGCGCTGTATGAGCAGGGGCGCATTTTCCATGCCGCGCGGCTGGGGGCGCTGGAAGACCAGATGATGCAGATGACCGCGCAGGGCTGGCGCGGCACCGGCAGCCCCGACCGGGTGGATGCGCTGGTCTGGGCCGTGCAGGAGCTGATTCTTGGCCCTGCCGCCAGCTATACCCGCCCGGCCCTGCGTACGCTGTGATAACGGCGCGGAAACTGGGCTGGGCTAGGGTGCAACCAAGGCGGATGCGCGCATCCCTGTGCAGGCGGGGGGGCTGTCTGCCCCCCCACACCCCCCCGAGGATATTTGAGCCAAGATGAAGGGGGCATGGATGGAGAAAGGCCGGATATGTTTGATTTTCTGCGCAAGGCAAAGCCCATGGAGACCGGCGCTGATCTGGGGCGGGAGGCAAAAGCCTCTGCCGTGGGGCCATTGACGGCCGGGGTGGTGAAGGGGGGGCGCGTTGCTTCGGGGATTGGGGCTGTGGGTGTGGCGGGCCTTGGTGCGCGCGATACGCTTTCGCCGGTGCGCGCGGGGTTTTTGGGCAATCCGATCGGGTTTCGGGCGGTGCGGTTGATTTCCGAGGCGGCGGGCGCTTTGCCGCTTGTGGTGCAGGATTGCACGCGCCGCTATGAGACGCACCCGGTGCTGGATCTGATCACGCGCCCCAACCCGGCGCAGGGGCGGGCGGAATTGTTTGAGGCGCTGTATGCGCAACTGGTGTTATCGGGCAATGCCTATCTGGAGGCAGTGCGCGACGGGGCGGGGGTGGTGCAGGAATTGCATGTGTTGCGCTCTGACC
>JAIUNA010000232.1 GCA_022565265.1 Roseinatronobacter sp.
CCGCCCTGATGGAAGATCTTGGCCCTTCAGGCGATGTCACCACACAGGCCGTCATTCCCGCTGGATTGCAGGTTGTCGCGGCGATGAATGCGCGTGATGCGGGCGTGGTTTCGGGCATGCAACTGGCCGAACTGGCCTTTCGGCTGGTTGATCCTGCCTTGCGCGTCACTGTGTTGCAGGCGGATGGCAGCACCGTTACCCCCGGCACGCAGGTTATGGAAATAGCGGGCGCGGCCAGCTCTATCCTCTCGGCAGAGCGTGTGGCGCTGAATTTCGCGGGCCGCCTGTCGGGGATTGCCACGCTGACAGCCGCCTTTGTGGCCCAGACCACAGGCACAAAGGCGCGGATTACCTGCACCCGGAAAACAACGCCGGGCCTGCGGCTGGTGGAAAAGCAGGCGGTGCGCCATGGGGGCGGGGCCGCCCATCGTTATGGGCTGTCTGATGCCGTGCTGATCAAAGATAACCATATCGCTGCCGCAGGCGGGATTGCGCCAGCCCTGACACAGGCGCGCGCACATGCCAGCCATATGCGCCGCATTGAGATAGAGGTGGATACGCTGGCGCAACTGCAAGAGGTGCTGGCCACAGGCGGCGCGGATGTGGTGCTTCTGGACAATATGGACAGCGCCACCTTGCGCGCGGCAGTGGATATGGTGGCCGGGCGTCTGGTGACAGAAGCATCGGGCAATATGCGGCTGGCCCGGATTGCCGAAGTGGCCGCTACGGGGGTGGATTACATCTCTGTTGGTGCGCTGACCCATTCTGCCCCGGTGCTGGATCTGGGGCTGGATTTCTGACCTTTGCCCCACGCCGCAGGATCGCAGCCCCGTGACTTGAGCGCGCGGGGGCTTTGGGCTAGGTTGCGCCCTTAAAGAATGTTCCACCCAGGGGGCAGTTATGCGGGGAGACTGGGATAAACTGCCAAGCCGCGCAGCGCTGGGCCGCGGTGCGGCGATGCGCCAGCGGGGCTAAGCGGTTTATGGTGGCCAAGTCCGAACGAAACTCAGGCTATGCACAGGTTGCAGCCAAATCGCCGTGCCGGGGGGCGGCCCGGCGATGCGCGGCGGCCTTCGGCCTTTGCTCCGCGCTTGGTGCTCTGCTTTGCCCCACGCGACAGACAAGCCGCCTGTTTCTGTGTGCAGTTGCCAGCCTCGGCCTTGCCGCACCTGTGGGCGCGCACCCCCATATCTTTGTCGATACCGAGTTGGAACTTGTCTTTGCCCCCGATGGCGAGCCAGAGGGGATATGGATAAGCTGGGCGTATGATCCGTTTTTTTCCATGCTGCTTGTCTCTGACATGGGGCTAGACCCCGATTTCACAGGTGAAGTATCAGAGGCAGAGCGCGCGGAACTGGACGGGTTCGACATGAACTGGATAGAGGGCTATCACGGCGATACCCATGTCACCCAAGGGGGCCGCGCGCTGGCACTGTCCGGGCCTGTGGAATGGGCCTCTGACTACCGCGAGGGGCAGCTTTTCTCGCGCCATCTGCGCCGGTTTGAAGATATTCCAGACCCTGCGCAAGAGTGGGTGATCGCGGTGTATGACCCCAGCTATTACACCAGTTACGGCATTATTGGCACGCCGCAAATCACAGGCCGGGCCGATTGTCTGGCCCGCATCTATGAACCGGATTGGGAGGCCGCAGGCGCGCAACTGCAAGCCGCGCTGGATGAGGTTCTGGGCGCTGGCGGCGATACCGAGGGCGATTTCCCCGCCGTGGGTGCGCTATTTGCCGAAGAGGTGCGGATATCATGCGCCGCACGGTAATTCTAGGCGCGCTGGCGCTGGCAGTGCTGGGAGCAGTGGTCTGGATCAGCGGCGGGGCCGAGGGGCTGGCCACATGGGCGCAATCGGCGCAGCGCGGATTTCAGGATCAGATGGCCACGGGCCTGCGCGCGCTGCGCGCGGGCCAGCCGGGCGCTTTGGCCACATTCTGGGCTTTGTGCTTTGCCTATGGCTTTGTGCATGCGGCAGGGCCGGGGCATGGCAAATTTCTGCTGGGTGCTTATGGTGCAGGCCATCAGGTGGCCTTGGCGCGCATGGCAGGAATTGGGCTGGCCGCATCGCTGGCGCAAGGGGTCAGTGCGATTGTGCTGGTTTATGGCGGTGTGCTGATCTTCAATGCCACGCGCGAAGGGTTGCAACTGGCAGGCGATATCTGGCTGGAACGTGCCAGCCTGAGTGCGATTGCCCTGATCGGGCTGTGGCTGGTAATCCGCGCCACACGGCGCGGGCTGCGCCAAACCCTTGCGCCATTGGCAGGGGTTGCAGCGCATGCGCCTGTGGCGCATTCCGGGGCGGGGGCAGCGCGGCTGGCCCATAGCGCAGATGCAGGCCATAGCGCGCATGCGGGGCATGGCCATGGCGTCGGGCAGGCCCAGTGCGAAAGCTGCGGCCATAAACATGGCCCGGAATTGCACGAGGTTGCGGCCCTGACAGGCTGGCGCGACACTCTGCTTCTGGTGGGGGCAATCGCCATCCGGCCCTGCACCGGTGCGTTGTTCGTGCTGGTGCTGACATGGCGCATGGGGCTGATCTGGCAGGGCATGGCGGCTGTGATGATCATGGCGCTGGGTACGGCAATGGTGACAGTGGCCGTGGCCGGGCGGGCCGTTCTGGCGCGCGAGGGTGCGCTGGATTGGGCCGCGCGTCTGGGCCGCGCGCGCGGGCTTGGCCCGATACTTGAAGCGCTGGCGGGGCTTTTCATCCTGCTGGTGGCGCTGAACATGTTAAAAATAATCTGAGCCATCTTGCCGCCCTGCCCGCCAAAGGCTAACCCTGCGGGATGACACCTGCCACAGCCCCGACACACCACCCTTTGCCGCCCAAAACCCCCATGCGCAGCGTGCTGGCGCTGGGCCTGCCGCTTGCGGGCAGTCATCTGGCGCAATTCATGCTGGCGATTACAGATACCATCATGCTGGGCTGGTATGGTGTGGCCGATCTGGCGGCGGGGGTGATCGGGGCGGCGCTGTTTTTTGCAGTCTTCACGCTGGGATCGGGCTTTGCCAATGCGGTGATGCCCATGGTCGCCACGGCGGCGGCCTCTGATCTGGATGCAGATGTGCGGCGCGCAGCGCGCATGGGGCTGTGGCTGTCCATCGGCTTTGGGCTGGCGGTGCTGCCGCTGTTCTGGTCATCGGGCACATTGCTGACACTCTTGCGCCAACCGGCAGAGGTTGTGCCGCTGGGCGAGGGCTATATGCGCCTGCTTGGCTTTTCGCTTGTGCCCGCGCTATGCGTGATGGTGCTGAAAAACTATCTGGCCGCGCTGGGGCGCACACAGGTGGCGCTGTGGCTGACAGTGGGCGCGGTGGGGCTGAATATCGGTCTGAACTGGCTGTTGATCTTCGGCAATCTGGGCGCGCCGGAACTGGGCGTGCGGGGCGCTGCGATTGCCACCATCCTTGTCAATCTGGCCACAGTGGCGGCGCTGGCGGCCTATTGCGCATGGCTGCCAAGCCTGCGCCGCTATGCGCTGTTTTTGCGCTTCTGGCGGCCCGATTGGCAGGCGATGGGGCAAGTCTGGCGGCTGGGCTGGCCCATTGGCGTGGCGCTGGTGGCCGAAACCGCGCTGTTTTCCGCCGCCGCTGTGATGGTGGGCTGGATCGGCACACAGGAACTGGCCGCGCATGGCATCGCGCTGGAGATAACGGCGGCGCTGTTCATGGTGCATCTGGGGTTTTCCAATGCGGCCACAGTGCTGGTGGGCCGCGCGCGTGGGCAACGCGATCAGGCCGCGCTGCGCGCCAGCGCAAAGGCGGCGGTTGGGGTGTCCATGGGCTTTGCCGTGCTGACAATGGCGCTGTATATTCTGGCCGGGCCAGTGCTGGTGGGGCTGTTTCTGGCCCCGGATGAACCCGCGCGCGCCGCAATCATTGCGATTGGTGCCTCTTTCCTGCTGGTGGCGGCGGTGTTTCAACTGGCCGATGGCGCGCAGGTATTGGCCATGGGGCTGCTGCGCGGTGTGCAGGATACGCGCGTTCCCATGCTGATCGCGGCCTTCAGCTATTGGGGGGTGGGCCTGCCCACCAGCTACCTGTTGGGCATTCGCTTTGGCTATGGGGGCGAAGGTGTCTGGGCCGGGCTGGTGGTGGGGTTGAGCGTGGCAGCGGTGCTGTTGATGGCGCGTTTCTGGCGCGGGCCGGGGCGTGCGGATGCACGCCCTTTTGCACAGGGAGAATTTGAGTAATGGATTTGCGCGCCATCGTCATGGGGCTGGCCTTTGCCTTCATGTGGTCTTCGGCCTTCACCTCGGCGCGGATGATCGTGGCCGATGCGCCGCCGCTTTATGCGCTGAGCCTGCGGTTCCTGCTATCGGGGCTGATCGGGATCGCGATTGCCCGCGCGCTGGGGCAAAACTGGCAATTGACAGCCGGGCAATGGCGCGCGGTGGTGGTGTTCGGCCTGTCACAAAATGCGCTATATCTGGGGCTGAATTTTGTCGCCATGCAGACGGTAGAGGCCTCTGTCGCGGCGATTATCGCCTATGCCATGCCACTGCTGGAGGCGCTGTTTGGCTGGCTGGTGCTGCGCAACCGGCTGCACCCGCTGGCAGTGGCCGGGCTGGTGGCGGGCTTTGCCGGGGTCGGGCTGATCATGGGGGCACGCATCACTGGCGGGCTGGATGTGTTTGGGGTGCTGCTATGCCTGCTGGGGGTGATATCACTGACAGTGGCCACGCTGAGTGTGCGGGTGGCCACAGGCGCGGGCGGCAATCTTTTGATGATTGTGGGGTTGCAAATGCTGGTGGGTTCGGCCCTTCTGATCGGGCCGGCGATGCTGCTGGAAGTGCCGGAGGTGAACTGGACATGGCAATTGGCAGGCGCGTTCAGCTATACGGTGCTGGTTCCGGGGCTGGCGGCGACATGGGTATGGTTTTTGCTGGTGGCGCGCATTGGTGCTGTGAAAGCCGCGACATTCCACTTCCTGAACCCGTTTTTCGGGGTGGCGGTGGCGGCGGTATTGCTGGGCGAGAGCCTGGGGATGTTTGATGTGATCGGGGTGCTTGTGATCATGGGCGGGATTTTGGCGGTGCAGCGCGCGCGGATGTTGTAAGCGCAGGATTGGCAGGGCGCGGGGGGAGATTGGGGGGGGGGGGGGGGGGGGGCGCGGCCGCCCCCCGCCCGC
>JAIUNA010000233.1 GCA_022565265.1 Roseinatronobacter sp.
GTGTAGGGTTTGGGGCCTTGGACAAAGGCGCATGAGCCCGATTTCTACCGCGCTGAGGGGCTGCAAAACCACATTGTCGGCCATAAAAAAACCGCGCCTTCGGGCGCGGTTTTTCAGTCTGTCAAAACGGGCAAGATTACTTGATCTTGCCTTCCTTGTATTCCACATGCTTGCGCACAACCGGGTCATATTTCTTGATCGAGAATTTCTCGGTCATGGTGCGCGCGTTTTTCTTGGTCACGTAGAAATGCCCTGTACCCGCAGTCGAGTTCAGGCGAATTTTGATTGTGGTCGGCTTTGCCATGGTATCATCTCCTGAGCCGGGCGGCGCGGGAGAGTTGATCCGCGACCCGTGAATTCTGAGCCTGCCTTCTACCTGCCTGTCACTGCATGTCAACCGCTATATGGGAAATTCTGCACCTGTTAGGCCCGTTTCTGGGCAGGCAGAGGCAAGAACAAGGTGCGGATGGTCTGTAAGCCGGGTTCTGTTCCGGGGTTGCCCCCTTCGATGACCATTCATCTGGCCCTGCTGCTTGCGCGCAGGGTCTAGCTGCCAACCCGGACTTCGGGCTGAGGCGGCCCTGCGGGGATATCCGGGCAAAGCCGGATCAGCACCCGCGTGAAGTCCCTATTCGGCATTGCTCCGGGTGGGGCTTGCCGTGCCGGTTCGGTTGCCCGTCCCGCGGTGGGCTCTTACCCCACCGTTTCATCCTTACCATGCATGCATGGCGGTTTGTTTTCTGTGGCGCTTTCCCTTGGGTTGCCCCAGCCGGGCGTTACCCGGCACCCTTGCCTCATGGAGCCCGGACTTTCCTCGCACCCCGACAGGGGCACGCGGCCATCCGACCATCCGCACCTGCGCTCTTTACGCCCCTGTGCGCAGCGGCGCAAGCGCGCTTTGCATAGGCCAATTTATCTGCAAGCGTCGCAATCTTTTGCCTGTGCCCTTGCCGATGCGCCCCCTGTGGACTAAGCACAGATCAGGCCGTGCACGGGGGAAAGATGCGCATTCTTGTTACCAATGATGACGGGATCAATGCGCCGGGCCTTGCGGTGCTGGAAGAGATAGCCCATGCCGTGGCCGGGCCAAAGGGTGAAGTCTGGGTTGTGGCCCCCGCATTCGAGCAATCGGGCGTTGGTCATTGCATCAGCTACACCCACCCCACAATGATCGCCAAACTGGCCCCCCGGCGTTATGCTGCCGAAGGATCGCCCGCAGATTGCGTGCTGGCCGGACTATATGATGTGTTGCAAGGCGCAAGGCCCGATCTGGTGCTTTCAGGGGTAAACCGGGGCAATAACTCGGCAGAAAATGCCCTTTATTCCGGCACAGTCGGCGGCGCTATGGAAGCCGCGCTTCAGGGCCTGCCTGCAATCGCGCTGTCACAGTATATGGGGCCACTCTCAGAGGATCTGCCATCTATCTTTGATGCCGCAATCGGCCATGGTCAGGCCCTGGTGGAACGTCTGTTGCGTCAGGCAATCTGGGATCAGGGCGATTACCGGCTATTTTACAATGTCAATTTTCCGCCAGTGGGGCGAGAGGCTGTAAAGGGCCTGAAAGTTGCGCCGCAAGGATACCGGAAAGATACATTTTTCGGAGTAGAGCCACATATCTCGCCCTCTGGGCGCAAGTTTTTGTGGATCACGGGCGGGCCGCAGCATCTGCCCACCGCGCCGGGAACAGATGCGGCTGTAAATCTGGAGGGCTATATCTCGGTTACGCCCATGCGCGCCGATCTGACAGCCCATGACGCGCTGGAGGATGTCCGAAAGGCACTGGAATGACAGAACCGGGCAAGACTCCGCCAGAGATTATAGAGGCGCGAATGCGCTTCATCTACACCATCCGCTCGCGCGGGGTGACAGATGCGCGGGTGCTTTCGGCCATGGAAAAAATCGACCGCGCAGCCTTTGTGACCGGCATTTTCGCTGATCGCGCCTATGAAGACATGCCCCTTCCCATTGCCTGCGGCCAGACAATCAGCCAACCCTCGGTTGTAGCGCTGATGACAGAGGCGCTACAGGTTGGCCCGCGTGACAAGGTTTTGGAAGTGGGTACAGGCTCTGGCTATCAGGCCGCGATTCTCAGCCAGCTTGCCCGGCGTGTCTATACTGTCGAACGTCACCGCCCCTTGGCGCGGGACGCACAAAAGCTTTTTGATACGCTGGGATTGACCAATGTAACGGCCATGGTGGCGGATGGCAGCTATGGCTTGCCCGATATCGCGCCTTTTGATCGCATTATCGTGACTGCCGCCGCCGAAGACCCGCCCGGCCCCCTCTTGGCGCAATTGCGCAAGGGGGGTATTATGGTCGTGCCGGTCGGCCAATCAGATACTGTTCAGACATTGATAAGGGTTGTCCGGCATGACACCGGATATGATTACGAAGAATTGCGCGCTGTGCGTTTTGTTCCGCTGATAGAGGGTACAAGCCATTAGGCGGGACAAGAGGAAAACAGGCGATGTTGGGCCAAGCCCAATGTCACGGCGCGACAGGAAAGGGCCGAGCAGATGCTGAGGACTTCACGAACGATACTTCTATGCTCTGCCGCAGTCTTCGGGTTGGCGGCCTGTAGCGATATGGATCTGGATATGCGCCGGGCCGAGAACGGATTTTCCACATCCGAGGCCGCGCGCAACCCGACAGTGGCCCGCCCACGCGCCGATGCGCGGGGGGTTATCACCTATCCGGATTATCAAGTCGCCATAGCGCGGCCCGGCGATAACGTGGCCAGCGTGGCCGCGCGGATCGGGATGGGGGCCGCCGAGTTGGCGCGTTTCAATGCCCTGACACCGGAAACCACCCTGCGCGGCGGCGAGGTACTGGCCCTGCCGCGCATGACATCCGGGGCAGCCGCGCCTCTCACTGGCGGGGGCGGAGCAATCGAGATTTCGACCCTCGCCGATAGCGCCATTGCCCGCGCGGAAGGCACGGCACCTGCGCCAGTCACGCAACCGATTGCCGCACAACCTGCCAGCCAGCAACCGATTCAACACCGGGTGCAGCGCGGAGAAACTGCATTCCAGATAGCACGGCTGTACAATGTCGCGCCGCGCGCGCTGGCCGATTGGAATGGGCTAGACCCGGAAATGCGGGTGCGCGAGGGCCAGGTTCTGATGATCCCGGTCGCCACGCAAACCAGCGCCGCGCCATCCTCAAGCGCGCCCGCTGCCCCTGTACCAGTCACACCACCCGCACAGGCAACCGCCGCTGTCACGCCACCCGGCGCGGGCAGCCCCACGCCTGTTCCCCCCAGCGCCTCGACCCCGCTGCCGCCACCCGTACCCCCTGCACGCGAGGCCGCTGCCGCCGCGCAAGAAGCGCGCCCACCATCGCCAGACCTTGGCCAAGAGCGCACGGTTGCCACGCGCCCGCGCTTTGTCATGCCAGTGGAAGGGCGGATCATCCGTGCCTATCAGCCGGGCCGCAACGAAGGCATTGGCATTGCCGCCAGCCCCGGAACTGCCGTTCGTGCCGCAGCCGCCGGGCGGGTAGCCGCGATTACCGAAGATACGAACAAAGTGCCGGTTGTTGTGATCCAGCATGATAACGGCCTGCTCTCGGTTTATGCCCAGCTTGATAATCTGACAATCACGCGCGGGGCAACTGTCACGCAGGGCCAGACAATCGGGCGTGTGCGTGCAGGTGATCCCAGCTTCCTGCATTTTGAGATTCGTGATGGCATGAACAGCGTCGATCCTATGCGCCATTTGCAATAACACTGCCCGCACGGCGCGCTTGCCTGTAGGGTAATCTCTGGTATAGAACGTGCGTTAGCGCTAACTTCAGGAGCCATCGCCATGACACCATCCGAGCAAAGCCAGCACGCCCTAGCCCTGTGCCAGATGGCCCCTGTCATCCCGGTATTGGTGATAGAAGATATCGCCCACGCTTTGCCGCTGGCACAGGCGCTGGTAGCCGGTGGATTGCCTGTTCTGGAAGTGACATTGCGCACCCCATGCGCGCTGGAGGCGATTGCGATCATGGCGCAAGTCGATGGGGCTGCCGTGGGGGCGGGTACCGTTCTCAGCCCCGCCCAGATGGAAGATGCGCGCAAAGCTGGCGCGCGCTTTGCTGTCTCTCCCGGTGCAACACCTGCCCTGATTGATGCCGCGCGCCTGAATGATATGCCCCTGCTGCCGGGTGCACAAACCTGCTCCGAGGTGATGGCGCTTTTGGAACAAGGCTATACTGTTCAGAAATTTTTCCCCGCCGAAGCGATTGGCGGCGTCACGGCCCTGAAATCCATCGCAGGGCCACTGCCGCAAGTTACGTTTTGCCCGACAGGTGGAATAAGTGCCACGCGCGCGCCTGATTATCTGGCGCTGCCAAATGTGGCCTGTGTGGGCGGAAGCTGGGTAGCCCCTGCCGCAGCCATGCGCGCGGGCCAGTGGGAAGAGATCACAGCGCTGGCCAGTGCGGCGGCCTGCTTGCCGCGCGCGCGATAAGCTGCGCGCGGCGTGAGAGCCTCAATAGCCCATAATCATGCCAGTAAGCGCGTCTTTTTCCAGTTGAAGCTCTGACAAGCGCGCTGCCACCACATCCCCGATCGAGATCAGCGCAATCATCTTTTCACCCTCGATCACGGGCAGGTGACGAAAGCGTTTGTTGGTCATCGTCTGCAAGACAAGATCGGCGCTGTCATCCGGGCTGCACCCAAAGACATTGCGCGTCATGATATCGTCCACTTTGTCGCTCATGCATGCCACGCCGCGCTTGCCCAATTCGCGCACGATATCGCGCTCTGACAAGATACCAGCCACTTTCGCCCCATCAGGCGAAACAACAACGGCCCCGATCCGTTTTTCTGACAAAAGCTTTGCGGCCTCTGCCAAGCTTGTGCCGGGCTTGATGGTCACAACGCCCTGTTGCACCTTGCTGCGGATAATCTGACTGACAAGCATGGAAAACGCCTCCCTTTCCCCGTGCGATGGGCAGAAGCAAGACGCGCTGCCCTTGAAGGCAGGGTCGGCCAGCCTGCGCCAGTCTGTCAAGGAAAATAAAGCCCTGTGCAGAATTCGCAGGGGCAAGCAGGCTCAGGCTTCCAACTCGGTATCCCAATACAGATAATCCAGCCAACTGTCATGCAGGTGATTGGGCGGAAAGCGA
>JAIUNA010000234.1 GCA_022565265.1 Roseinatronobacter sp.
CTCCAAAACGGTTGATCTGCGACAGCAAATATTCGCGCTCGAACAATTCACGCGCCTCGCGCAGGGGCAGCGTTGTCAGCGCGCCTGTCAGCACAAGTTGCGCATCGCCCTCTGGCTGGCCGGGGGGGGGATCAGTCTGAAGATCGCGGATATCAATGGGCTGGCCCGCATCTCCCAAAATCATCGCGCGCTCGATCACATTGCGCAACTGGCGGATATTGCCGGGCCAGCGCATGGTCTGCAAATGCGCGCGCGCGGCCTCGGACAGGGCGCGCTTTGGCAGGCCTTGCGTGCGGTGCAGATCATCGACGAAATATTCGGCCAGAAGGGGTATATCCTCGCGCCGTTCTTCCAGCCCCGGCACGGCAATAGGCACAACAGACAGACGATCGAACAATTCCTGCCGGAAGCGGCCCTCGCGCACGCGCGCGCCCAGATCCTGACTTGTCGCACTCATCACCCGCAAATCAACGCGCACCTTATCGCCACCGCCCAGCCGGGTGAATTGCTGCTCGACCAGCACGCGCAGGATTTTGGATTGCGTGCCCATGGGCATATCGGCCACTTCATCCAGATAGACCACACCGCCATGCGCCTGTTCCAGAAGGCCCGGCTCCACACCGCGCTCTGGGCTTTCCCGGCCAAAGAGCACCTCTTCCATCCGTTCCGGCGCAATTGTGGCTGCAGAGACGCAGACAAAGGGCGCGCTGGCGCGGTCGGACTGTTCATGCACATAGCGCGCGGCAACCTCTTTGCCGCTGCCCGCAGGCCCTGTGAACATGATCCGCGCATTCGAGGCCGTGACCTTCTCCAGCTGCGCGCACATCAGGCGAAAAGCGTTGCTGTCACCGCGCATCTGGGCTGTCGTTGTTTCGCGCCGCCGCAAAGCCAGATTCTCGCGCCGCAGGCGCGACGCTTCCATTGCGCGGCCAATCACCACCATCAATTTATCAATATTGAAAGGTTTTTCGATGAAATCATACGCGCCCTGCTTGATCGCGGCCACGGCAATTTCAACATTGCCATGCCCGGAAATGATGACAATCGGTATATCGGGGTTGGAGCGCTTGACCTTCATCAGAATGTCTATGCCATCCATCTTGCTATCCTTGAGCCAGATATCCAGCACCATAAGCGCGGGTGGGCTGGCATTGACCTCTGCCATAGCCTCGTCCGAATTGGCCGCGCGGCGGGTGGTATAGCCCTCATCTTGCAAGATATCGGAAATCAACTCGCGGATATCGCGCTCATCATCGACAATCAGAATATCGCTCATACCTGCTCACTCGCCAGTTTTGTTGAAGTCTCTGTCTGTTTGGATTGCGGGATCAAATGCGGCAGCCGGATCACAGCGATTGCACCGCGATGGCTATCCCCCTCAAATAACGGCGCATCTTGCAGCCGCAAGGTGCCGCCATGTTCCTCTATGATCTTGCGCACGATGGACAACCCCAGCCCCGTGCCTTCGCTACGGGTGGTGACATAGGGTTCAAACAGCCGCGCGCGATCTTCGGGAAGGCCGATGCCGTTATCGGCAATCGTAATATGCAAGCCCTGTTCGCCCGTTTGAAACTGGATGCATATCTGAGGAACGAACTCTGAAAGCGCAGGGTCTTGCTTGCGTGCATCAATGGCCTCGCCTGCATTCTTGATCAGGTTTGTGAAGGCTTGCGCCATCATCGTATCATCCACCTCGCAAATCACCGGGGCCGGGGGCAGGATGGTCTTGAACTGCACCTGTGGCTGGCCACTTTCTTGCAAAAGCGCACAATCGCGCAGAATGGCCACAAGATCATGCGGGCGCCGGTCGGGTTCGGGCATGCGCGCGAAGCGTGAAAACTCATCAACAATGCGACGCAGATCATTGGTTTGACGCACAATCACAGAGGTCAGTTGCGACAGGCTTTCAGCATCTGCATTTTCCAGTTTGCGGGCGAATTTGCGCTCTATCCGCTCTGCCGATAGCTGGATAGGGGTTAGCGGGTTCTTGATTTCATGTGCAATGCGGCGTGCCACATCGCCCCAAGCCGCCATGCGCTGCGCCGAAACAAGCTCTGTCACATCATCAAATGCCACCACATAGCCTTCAAGCCTGTCATCGCTGCGCCGCCTCTCGCCCAAACGTACAAGCAGCGATTCCAGCCGCCCCGACCGCGTAAGCCGCACCTCTTCTTGCACCCGCCCCAAAGCGGCCTGAGCAGATTGCATCCGTTCCAGCAAAGGCGCAAATTCCGGGGCTGCCTGGGCCAAGGGTTGATCTGCCGCGCTTGCCGCGTCCAGTTCCAGCATGGCTTCGGCAGCGCGGTTGATAAACTCCACCCGCCCCTGTGCGTCCAAGCCAATCACCCCGGCAGTGACAGAGCCAAGCACGGAATCGAACAGCCGCCGCCGCGCCTCGATCTGGCGGTTATTTTCCAAAAGCGCCTCGCGCTGGCCCTTAAGCTGATGCGTCATCTGGTTGAATACCCGGCCCAAAAGCGCGATTTCGTCATTGTCGCGCGCCACGGCCACTTGGACATCCAGATCCCCGGCGCCCACCTGCCCTGCCGCCTCTGCCAACCGCCCGACGGGCCGCGCCAGCCTTTCGGCAAAATTCAGCCCCAGCCAGACCGAGCCAAGAATGAGGATCAGCGCAAACCCCAGATAGAGCGCGCCAAACTGGAACAACAGCCGCCCGCGTTCGCGCTCAAGTTGCTGATAGAAGGCAACTGTCTCGCGGGTCTCGTCCAGCAGGCTGAGAATATCGCCATCCACTTCGCGCGCGACATAAAGATAGCGGTCAAAATAATTCTCCAACGCGACAATGGCGCGAAACTCATTGTTGGGCCAGTCGCGGATCACCACCAGCTCGTCACGCGCGCGGATGATATCCGCTTCGTCCGGGGGGGTGAAATTGAACCGATAAGACCGCTCGCCCCGCGCCCTGATTTCACCTGCCCCGTCAATGATGAAAGCCACACGCAAGCCACGCTGAATTTGCGCCTGCGCATCAGACAGAAGATTGCGCAACTCGCCCTCTTCAATCAGCGGAAAAACACGGCGCACGGTTTCAAGATAGGCGGCCAAATCACCTGTATCCGTGCGCAAATCGCGCTCTTGTTCAAACTGATACGCTTCTGCGGCGGCAAGAGATGTCCCGACAACGCGCTGTACACGCTCTGAAAACCACCCCTCCAGCCCGACATTCACTGTCAGCGCGGCAAAGACAGCCACAGTTACCGTCGGCAACAGCGCGATCGTGGCAAACAGCGCCGATAGCCGCAAATGCAAGCGCGATCCCGCAGAATCCGAGCGCCGCGCCGCAATCAGCTTGGCCACGCGCAACGCCACCAGCGCCGCGATTGTCAGCACATAAACCAGATCCGCCAGAAGTATGAGCAGCAATTCACGCGACTGAAAGCTCTGCCCAAATGGCCCCAGCGCAAGCAATGTGAGCAAGACAAGCAATGGCCCCAAAAGCACCAGAAACAGCGTGACAAAATTTGACACACGCCGCGAGGCCAAGCTGTCAAACGTGCCTTTCAGCAAGGACAGTCTAGGTTCTGAAATATCTGTCACTTCCCCCCCGGCCACGATTGTTGCACAGCAATCCGCGCTAAACCTTGCGCGCTGCGGCCAGATTGCCACATCACCTGTGGTAATTCTACATCAAATCGGGGGCAGCGCTGCCGCGTCAGCTCAATTTGCGCCGGCGCGAGACAGAGATATCCAGTTCGGTGATTTTCTTGCGCAGAGTATTGCGGTTAATCCCCAGCAAATCGGCGCAGCGCGCTTGATTGCCCCCTGTGGCATCCAATGCGATTTCCATCAGGGGCAATTCCAATTCGCGCAGAATGCGGCCATAAAGCCCCGGCGGCGGCAAATCCTGCCCATGCAGATCGAAATAGCGGCGCAAATGCCGCGCGATGGAATCTGACAGCGTTTCATCGGTAAACCGCTCGCCCACCACCACTGCACTGGGCTGGCTTTGCAACGCTCCCTCAATCTCGCTGCGCGAGATGATCGGGTCGGCATTGGTCAGGCTCAGGCGGCGCAGGGTGTTTTGCAACTGGCGCACATTGCCGGGCCAGGAATAAGCGCGGATGAAATCCAGCGCCTCGGCGGAAAGCTTGCGCAAAATCGCGCCATCATCGGCCGCCTGAGACAGGAAATGCAGCGCCAAAGGCTCCAGATCGTCAATCCGCTCGCGCAAGGCAGGCACATTCAGCACCACCCCGCCCAGACGGTAATAAAGATCCTCGCGCAAGGCCCCTTCGGCCAAAGCGCGCGTCAGATTGCCCTGCGCCGTGGCCATTACGCGCGGCCCATCATCGGGCAGGCTGTCAAGCAGCCGCGCGGCGCGCAACTGCGCGTCCTTGTCGTAAGATGTCAGTTCATCAAAGAGCAACGTTCCCCCACGCACCCGCGACAACAGCCCTTGCGCCCCGTCGAAAGATTGCAAATCCTCGCCTGTGGCCGTGACAAAGGGCTGTGTGCGCCGGTCTGAAAGGTCATGCAATGTGCGCGCGATCAGGGATTTCCCTGTCCCCGATTCGCCAATGATCAAAACCGGCATGGCCGAATTGATCACCCGCGCGATCAGGCGGTAAAGTTCCTGCATGATGGGGGTGCGGCCCACCAATGGCATGCTGTCCATGCTCAGCATATCGCCGCGCGGGGCGGGGCCAGTACGCACAGGCGCACTGCCTGCGGCCACAAGGCGGCGGTTTTTCATCGCCGCGCCTGCGCGTTTCAGCAGATCGGGCAGGTCAAAAGGTTTGGGCAGGTAATCATGCGCCTCTACCTCATTGGCCTGAATCGCCGTCATGATGGTATTTTGCGCCGAAATAACAATCACCGGCAGATCTGGGCGTTCCTGACTGATTTTCGGGATCATCTCTATCCCATTGCCATCGGGCATCATCACATCTGTGATCACCAGATCGCCGCGCCCCTCTTCCACCCAGCGCATCAGCGTGGTCAGGCTGGAGGTTGCATGCACCTTGCAGCCAGCCCGCGTCAGGGCTTGCGTCAGCACTGTTCGGATTGTGCGGTCATCATCTGCAACCAGAACTGTTCCGTCCATCAGCGGCTCTCCTTGCCTTCAG
>JAIUNA010000235.1 GCA_022565265.1 Roseinatronobacter sp.
GGCGGGCCGTGGGCTGCGCGGGGCGGTGGGGCGCGCTGCGGGCGCGGTACGGGGGGGGGGGCTAGGCTATGGAGTTTACCGAGGCCACAGACCAGTTGCAGCTTGCGGATTTCACCATTCTCAAAGTGGCAGGCCCGGTATTGGGCGTGGCGCTTGGTGTGGGGCTGGTGATCGGTATTTTGCAGGCCGCTACCTCTATCAATGAAAACACGCTTAGTTTCGTTCCGAAACTGGCGATTGTTTTTATCACTATGGCGCTTGGATCCAGCCTGATGCTGGGGGTTTTGTCAGATTACTTTTTGTTCGTCTTTGATCAGGTTCAAGGCATTCGCTAGGGGGCGCGCAGAATGGAGATGGCGGCTTTCACCCTTCCCGGCCTTGATCTCGCCCGCTTGGCCGATCTGGCGGCCGCGCAGCTCTTCGCCATGCTGCGGGTGGGGGCGTTTCTGGTGGCCGCACCTGTTTTCGGTGGGCGATTTGTGCCGTTGCCTGTGCGGATTGTGGCGGGCGTGTGCCTGTCGCTGGTTGTGCCCGGCCAATATCAGATGCCTGATGCCGATAGTCTGGCCGCACTTTCGGCCATCCCGATGGTTTTGGCGGAAATCGCGCTGGGGGTTACAGCGGGGTTGGTGCTGACAATCCTGTTTGGCGCGGCCAGCATTGCGGGTGATTACGTGGCCAATTCCGCAGGCCTTGGCTTTGCCATGCAGGTTGATCCTACCGCTACGGGGCAGACCCCCGTTATTGCGCAGTTTTTCAGCCTGTCCCTGATGGTGGTATTTCTGGGGGTGGAAGGGCATTTGCATGCGCTGCGCATTGTTTTGGACAGCTACGCGGCCTTTCCGCCGGGGGCGGAGATAGATATTGCCCGTTTGGCGCTGGCGGGTGTCATGGCCGGGGCCGCGATGTTTGCGCTTGGGGCCTCTCTCATGCTGCCGGTTGTGGCCGGGCTTTTGGTGCTGAACCTGTCTGTAGGTGTGCTGACACGCTCTGCGCCGCAGCTGAATCTTTTTTCCGTGGGGTTTCCGATTACCATCCTGATGATGTTTGTGCTGCTCTGGCTGAGTGCGCCCAATCTGCTGCTGGCCCTGTCGGGGTTGGTGAATGATGGATTGCGCGCTGTGCAAGATCTTCTGGCCACGCGATAAGGGAGGGCGCAGATGGCCGGGCAGGATGACAGCGCCGAACGCACCGAGGAGCCAACCCAGCGCAAGCTGGAAGAGGCCCGGCGCGAGGGCCAGGTGCTTACCTCCAAGGAGATGCTGGTCTTTGCCGCCATCGCGGCGGCCACAGTGCTTTTGCTGGTTCTGCCCCTATTGGGAACAACGATTCTGGCCCGATGGCAAAGCTATCTGCTGGCCCCGGCCGTATTGGGCGAAGAGGCGCTGTTGCAGGCGTTGCATCGGGGCGGGCGTGATGTGCTGCTGGTGATGGCGATTGTCGGCCTGCCGATCATGGTTTTGATGATTGGCACCCAAATCGCGATTGGTGGGCTGAATTGGACAGCCAAAGGCTTTGCCTTCAAGCCTGACAAGATTGACCCGCTCAAGGGCCTGAAACGCATGGTATCTGCCACCGCACTGGTAGAGTTGGGCAAGGCCGTGGGCAAGGTTTCGCTTTTGGGAATTGTGGTGCTGGGCGGGGTGTATGCAGGGTTGCACCAGTTGAAAATTCTGGGCCTTATCCCGCTGACGGATGCGCTGCGGCTGGTCTTTCGGCTGGCGCTGGGAATTTTCGCAGGGCTGACACTGGTTTTGGCCGTGATCGCATTCGTGGATCTGGTCTGGTCGGCCTATAAGCACCGCAAGCAACTGCGCATGACATTGAGCGAGGTGAAACGCGAATCCCGCGAGGATAACGGCTCTCCTGAAGTGAAGGTGCGCATGCGCCGCTTGCAGATGGACCCCAGCCAGCGCAGCGCGCGCGAACGCGGCGCGCTGGATAGCGTGCCACAGGCCACGGCGGTAATCGTGAACCCAACGCATTTTGCCGTGGCGCTGCGCTATCTGCCCGACCGCGACGAGGTGCCTGTCATTCTGGCCACCGGGCGCGATGCACTGGCGCTACAGGTGATCGCGCGGGCAGAGCAGGCGGCTATTCCGGTGCTGCGCCTGCCGCCTTTGGCGCGGGCTTTGTATTTCACGGGGGATATTGGCCAGCCCATCCATGAGGGGCTGTTTGGTGCGGTTGCGGCTGTTCTGGCCCATATCTGGCGGCTGGAACGCGGCTTGCAAGATGATTTGCCCCAGATCGATTTGCCAACCCCGATGCAGTTTGATGCAAATGGCCATGCCCGTGGTTGATGGGATTGCGCAGGAGCCTGACAGTCTGGCACGCGGTTTGCATTTCTCTGGCTGTAAGACACAGGCGCAGACAGGAAAGGACAGCCCATGGCGCGCAATCCGACCGAATGCCAGCACTGCCAACAGGCCCGACGGTTGGCGAGTTTTCTTTTCGCGGGCTTCGCACTTGCCCTGATGCTGTCGGCTTCTGATCCGGCGCAAGATCCGCTGCGGCAGGGCGCGTTGCTGCTCTGCGGTGCAATGGCCGGCGTGGCATTGCTGCGCTACCCGATAGCGCGGGCCATGCAGGCGCTTGGGCGCACGATTGGCAGCAAAGGGGCGCGGCCATGACAGAGCTTTCGGAAACCCGCCTGCAAGAAATTGCAAAACAGGCCCTTGAGGCGGCCCAGCTTGCAACCGAAGCCGCGCAAGAGGCCGAGGCCGCGATCGGTGCGCGCAATGAGGGCGCCTTGGCTTTGGGAAAGGTGGCTCAGCAGGGCCGTTGGCTGGCCATGGCGGCGGCCGGGGCCTCTGTGCTTGTACTGGCGCTGGGCGCGGCGTTCTGGATGCGTGGCGCTTCCCATCTGCGCGAGGTGGCCTCGGTACAGGCGACGGCGGCCGCCGGGTTCATCGAAAGCCTGATGCAGATGAATGGGGCGCTCAATGATATGAAAGCCGTCCTTGGAGAGGTGCAGGCGCAAGCCGATCACCGCGAAGGGGCGTTTGATGTGCTCATTGCGCGGCTGGATCAGCGCTTGGAAGAGATTGTGATCGAGGCGGCAGCGCGTTCGGAAGATGGCGAGGCGCAGCAAAGCCAATTGCCCGATCTTCTGGTTGCACTGGCCGAGGTGGAACTGAACCTGACACGGCAACTGGCAGACTTGGGCCGCATTGCGCCACAAGCGACACTTCTGCCGCAAACAGCAAGCGCGCCCGCACAAGTTGCGCCCGCTCCTGCCGCTGCGGCCCCGGCCAGAGCGGCTGCGCGGCCTGCCGCGCGCCCGGCTGCGGCCCCCCAGCCCAACCCGTTCCGATTTCCCTGATCTGTGGCCAAGTTTGAGGATACCATGAGCGAGCCGCCCCCCCCAGAGCAGGTGCTTGTCCTGCTGCGCTGTCGCGCCACGGATGCCGGGCATGGGTTTGGGCTGAGAGGCGGGGATATCCTGATCGGGCTGGATGGTGCGCCGTGGCGTGGTAGTGCCGTGACGCTGCAGGCGCAGATATTGCGTGCGGGCAAGGACTGCGCGCTCAGCTTTCAGCGCGGTGCAGCGGTGTTTACAATATTGTGCGGGCGCGCAGATCTGGGCCAGTGGCGCCGGGTCGCGCCACCAGAGGGGCTGGCACCTGTGCCCCCCTGCCCGGAGAGTTTGCGCAATTGGGAAATCATGGCAGATCGGCGCGACATGCATGATGTGTTCGCGTCCGTGCCCACAGTCTTGGCGCTGGTCGCGCCGCCCCTGTGGTTGGCGCAAACGCGGCTTTGGGCCGGGCTGGCGCTGTTTGCAGCGGCTGTGGCGCTGTCCATGCCGGTGGGCTGGCCGCTTGTGGCCTGTATCTGGCTGGCAGCGGGGCTGCATTTATGGCGCGACGGGGCGGCACATCAGCGCGTGGCGCTTCAGATGCAGGGGTTTCGCCGCGTCGCTATCATTGCTGCGCGTTCCGAGGCAGATGCAGCCATGATCTGGCAAAGGCTTGTTCCGGAGGCAAAGTTTCGGTTTGCGCCGCCGAGGCCTGTGCAGATGGCCCCGTCAGAGCTGGGATGAAATAACCGACTGTCTGCGCCGCAGTGCCGAAGTGGGGATGCGTAATTGTTCGCGGTATTTGGCCACTGTTCGCCGCGCTACGGCCACGCCCTCGCCATCAAGCAGGCGCACAAGCGCTTCGTCGCTCAGCGGGCGGCCTGGGGTTTCGGCCTGTATCAGCTTGCGGATACGTTCGCGCACGGCTTCCGCAGAGCCGCTATTGCCATCCTGCGCGGGCAGGGCGGCAGAGAAGAACCGCTTGAGCGCAAAGCATCCATGCGGTGTGGCGATTGTGACAGCATTTGTCACGCGGCTCACAGTACTTTCATGGATGCCAACGGCCTCGGCAATGTCTTTCAGGATCATGGGGCGCAAATGGCCCGGCCCGTGTTCGAAAAAAGCGCGCTGGCTGCGTAGAATCTCTTCGCCAATTTTCAGAACGGTCTGGTTGCGATACTGCACTGCGCGCGACAGCCAGCGCGAAACGGATAACCGTTCGGCCAGATACTCCGCGCCGGGGCGGGATTGACGCGCGGGTGTGTCCGTGTCGCGCACCAGAACGGCCGGCAGGGTAGAATTGTTCAATTCCAGCCGCCAGCCCCCTTCTGTCAGGCGGCTGACCAGAAGATCGGGCGCACGCAGCGGCATAGGGGCCTGGTCAAACCCCGCACCGGGCTTTGGGTTCAATCCGCGCAGCGCACGCAGTACTTGGCGCAGCGTATCCATATCCGTCCGGCAAACCCGGCACAGAGCCGGCAGATCGGCCGCCGCCAGCATTGGCAGATTGTTCAGCACCGCAGCAAAAACCGGGCTGAGCAAGCCTTGCTCGGCGGCTTGCAGGCGCAGGCATTCGGCAAGATCGCGTGCGAACAGGCCCGCGGGTTCCAGTTTTTGCAACCGTTCCAGCATGGTGGCAGCGGTGGCCAAGGGCACGCCCGCGCGCAGCGCAATTTCATCCAGTGGCGCGTCCAGCCAGCCAGAGGGGGCCAGCGCTTCCACAAACAGCTCTGCCAGCGCAAGTTCCTGCGCATTCAGGCCAAGCGCCA
>JAIUNA010000236.1 GCA_022565265.1 Roseinatronobacter sp.
CTGGGAACCGGTTTTGCGCAAAAAGACATGCGACCACTTAAGGGTAGAGCGGGTTGCGTGACTGCGAATGAACGCGACCCGCTCTAACACTTTTGGGCGCGTGCATTTCCCCCCCAACATCTTTTATTTTAGGTTCGTCCCAAAAAACTGGCGCAGGAGAGGGCATTTCAATCTTGCAGAAGTGCGACCGGGCGGCACCACCCGGCGGAGCCGCGTTCAACCTTGACTGGTAGCGCGACTACCTCGAAGCCATGCGCTGGCAGCTTGTCCAGGTTGGCCAGTTTTTCCATATGGCAATAGATTGCATCCGCCCCGGCTTTGTGCCCCTCCCAGAACAAAGACCAGTTCCCGGTCGCACGGGCATGTGCCAGTTGGCCGGCCAAGGGCGCATCCCATGACCATGCATCAGTGCCACAGACACGCACTCCCCGATCTGTCAGGAACAGTGTCGCTTCGCGCCCCATGCCGCAACCAGTGCTGACGAAATCCGCCTCTCCATAGCGCGCGCCGGCAGCGGTATTGACAAGAACGATATCGCCGGGGCGCAAATCGTGGCCAATGCGCTCCAGTTCCGCCTGTACCTCGGCGGCACTTATGACATGGCCCGTTGGCATATGCCGGAAATCCAGTTTTACGCCGGGGCCAAAGCACCATTCCAGCGGGATCTGATCGATCGTAAGGGCGGGCTTCCCGCCGTCCATGGTGGGATGGTAATGCAAGGGCGCATCCATATGTGTGCCGTTATGGGTGGTGATCTGGCAGCGCTCGGCTGCCGGGCCAGCCCCGTCGCGCAGGTTTTCGGGCAGGATGCCGAACATTTGCGCGAATTCCTCTGCACCTTCGGCATGGCCTATATACGCGATCTCAGGCCGTAGCCCCGGCGGGTCTGAGGCGATCCCGGCAGATAATGAGACAGACAGATCAATGATCCTGCGCGGCATGTGATTTCCCCCTTCTACCTGCGTACCAGCTTAGGAACTGCGGAACGCATCCTTCAAGCGAATACATGAAATACTACTCATCAATCTGGGTGATGATCGTTGCATGCGCATCGATTCAGCCGCGCAAGACCAGTTGGTCTGTCGCGCCGAACGGGATATTCCCCTCATCGCTGCGCGCCTCTATCCGCACCCTCTCGCCATAGCCAAGAAAGCCGGAGCGCGGCGCACCGTGGCGCAGGATTTCCAGTACCCGCACCTCGGCCAGGCAAGAGGAACCTGCGGCAGGGTCATCGTTGGACACAGTGCCGGAACCGATGATCGTCCCTGCCGACAGGCGCCGCGTGGCGGCACAATGCGAGATGAGCCGCGAGAAATCGAAATCCATTGCCCCGCCATGGGCGCGGCCGATTTCTGTATCGTTGATCGACACATGCAGCCGCATCTGCACCCGTCCGTCACGCCATCCCGCCCCCAGTTCATCGGGAGTGACGGCAATGGGAGCAAAGCTGCAAGATGGTTTTGCCTGAATCCAGCCAAAGCCGCGTTTCATTTCATACGGTGCCAGCTTGCGCAGCGACCAGTCGTTCAACTGAACGATCAGGCGCACATGATCCAGCGCGCATTGTGCGTCTATGCCCATGGGAACATCTGACAGTATGATGCCGAATTCGCCTTCCATATCGCTGAACAGATCCTCGGACGGAAAGAACACAGGCTCGGTCGGGCCTCGGAAATCATCGCTCGCCCCTTGATAGACCAGCGGCACGGTGTTGAAATCTGGCAATTCCGGGTTGTCGAAAGCCTTGTCCATCAACCGCCCGTGATTGAGAAACGTTGACCCATCCAGCCATTGCGGCGCACGCGGCAGCGGGGCCATGCAGACCGCAGAGTCAAAAGCGCTGCCTCTGACGCGGCCAGAATTGAGATCATCAGACAGTACCAATAAGCGGGGGGCAAGGCTGTCCCAGTTTTCCAGCGCGGCGAGCAGAGTGGGGGCAATTTCGGTTGCCGATGTCCAGCGTGTGCCATCGCGTGAAACTATCTGTAGCGCGCCATCGCGGCTGCCATCGTTCAATGTGGCGAATTTCATGGTCTGAACCTTTCCGTAAGAGCATGCCGCTCGGAGGTGATGTGTGGTGTCGGGCTGTGTGGCATGCGAAACCAGCAGGCTTGAGCAATTTCAAAACGCCTTGACCGAGGGTTCTGCCTGCGCGGCCTTTGGGGGCGCGCTCAGATCGGTTGTGCCAGCGCGCCAAGCGTTTTGCCCATGATCTGCTTGTGCTCTTCTGGTGTGCCATGGCCCTGTTCTATTTCGGCCAATCGGTACGAATTCTCGACCACCATCCGGCAGCGTTCCCAACGCCGGGATTGGAACGTATCCAGTGCGCTTGCAAGATCGTGGGCGCGGCCGATTTCTTCGGATAGCACCACGGCATCTTCCAGCCCGATCATTGCCCCCGCGGCCATATGCGGTGTTGTCGCATGTACGGCATCCCCGATAAGCACAACGCGTTGTTTTGCCCAGGGCTGGGGCAACAGCAGCATTTCCAAAGGGCGATAGACGATCTGGCTTTCGGTTGAAAGCTTGTCTGCGACCTCGCGCAATGTGGGGGAGGGGAACTGCGCAAGAAGGCGTTTGAGCATTTCAAGTTGGCTGTCGGCCTCTACAAAATCATTTACAGGCCGGTCTTCGGTCAGGAATAGATAAGAGTGCGTCTCTGACACATGATTGATGCCCGCTTTCAATCCGGGCACCATCCACATGGCAACAGTGGGAAGATGTGCGGGGCGTTCGAGCACTGCGCGCCAGACTGCCTGACCAACATAGCGCGGCGCGGCTGCTTCGGGCCACAATGCGCGGCGTACCGCCGAATTCAGACCATCCGCGCCGATTACCAGATCATAGCGCGCGCGCGTGCCATCGGTGAAGGTGACGTCAACGCCATCGCTATCGGGGCTGATGGTGGAAAAGCTGAGGCCAAGGCGCACATTGGTTTTGGTCTGGCGCACCCGGTCGGCCAGCAACTTGGCCAGCAGCGCACGCATGGTGCCGCCTGTGCCCGGCAGGCCTGGGGCTGCGGAGGGGGTCGGGAGCGTTGCAAATACCTGATCTTGCGGCCCACGC
Source organism: Roseinatronobacter sp. (assembly GCA_022565265.1). Lineage (GTDB taxonomy): Bacteria > Pseudomonadota > Alphaproteobacteria > Rhodobacterales > Rhodobacteraceae > Roseinatronobacter. The sequence continues at coordinate 3,067 of JAIUNA010000236.1, forward strand.
ATTTCCACACCATCGGTCATCGCGCCCTGCGCGCGAAATCCTTCGAGTATGCCAAGGGTGTCAAACACCCGGAATGTGGCGCCATGCAGGCTGATGCCTGCCCCGTAACTGCGCCATCCGGCATCTATCTCGACCAGATCGACTGCCACACCCTGGCCTGATAGCTGGATCGCGGCGGCCATGCCCGAAAATCCGCCACCGATCACAAGTGCACGTGTGATACCTGCGTTCATCCTTTTCCTCCCTGTTTTGGTGTGGCCATGCGCACCACTCCGTCTGTTCCGATTTCCAGCGGAACCCGCGTCAAGCGTTTGCCCAGACATGGCCCCTGCATGCAGGCCCCGGTTTCGATATCGAATAGCGCGCCATGGGCATGGCACGCGATATGATCTCGCGCCCCGTTCAGATAGGCGTCACGTTTCCATGCCATTGGTGTCCCTCCGGCATAATGCGGGCACAGATCGCGCCAGCCAAAGACCCGCCCTCCCTTGCGCACCACAATCACCTTGCAGCGCAGGCCCGGCACCTCGAAGCCGCGCGCTTCGCCATCGGGCAAATCGTCCAGAGGGGCCAGCGGCGTCATGCTCAGTCTTTCTTGGGGCCTGGCCCAGGAGACCATTTCTCGCGCCATTGCATCAGGAAGGCTTGCGAGGCCTCAGCGCCCATAGGCGCTTCGCGCGGGGCCCAATCGTCATCATGGATATCCATATCGGCATCAAACTCGACATTGCAGCCCAAGGGCGATTTGAAATACCAAAACCAGTTCGATCCAAATTTGTGCCGCCCCGGCCCCCAGAAGCTTTCAAAGCCCTGCCGCATCATCCGGCTGCCTGCCAGCATCAATTCTGTCGGCCCGCCCAAGTGAAAGGCCAGATGCTCGATTCCCTGCATGTACGGCGGTGTCCGTATGAAAAAATGGGTGTGGTGATCGCTGTTGCCCTGTGGGCGCAAAAATGGCCCCGCACCTGTCAATGTGTCGGTCAGCCGAAAGCCCAGCCTGTCGCGATAAAATCCCAGTGCTCCCTCCAGATCTGGCACAAATAACACCACATGCGACAGGGTGCGCGGTTTGGCTGGCATATCCTCCGACACTCCGATCGCGTTCAGCGCGCGTCCTGGATGATAGGGGGCGTTCACCTTTTCGGCGGGCAGATCCAGCGGTTCGCGCGTTGTTACACGAAAGGCAAGCTCGAAGCCCTGATCATCATGCGTGCGCAAAGACCCGTCGGCCAGACGCAGCACCTGACGGTCTCGGCCCAGTTCCGCAGCAACCTCTTCCAATACTGCGGCATCCTTGACCCCTATCACCTGCATGCGCAACGTGGTTCCGGTTTTCAGCGCGGGCGGCAAGGCGGGATCATCTCGCCGCCGGATTTCCAGCCGGTTTTGTCCAGTGCAAGGAAAAAGCCCCCGTTTTCTGGGGTATAGTCATAGGCCTCAAGGCCATAGGCGGTTAGGAATTCGTGGCAGGCGGGAACATCGTCTACGCCAAATACCAGAATATCGGGGCCGATGATCTGCATTCTCAACTCTCCAATTTTGGCAGGCCGGTATCCTGCAAAAGTTTTTGGCGGGGAAAACGTGGCAACACCACAGCGCCGGGGCGCGTTCTGTCATCCAGGTTGCGCTTTGGGCCGTGCATGCTGTTATGTTCAAAATAATGCAGAACTTCTTGCCTCGAATGTGGTAATACGCCTGCATCCCCGCACAGCGCCGAAACCTTTGCACCATGATCTAACGGGGGTTGGATCATTCAGGAAATCCAATTATTAAATTACAGAGATTGATTTTTTGAATAGGACTCGCCATGCGCTTCCGTCGGTTGGATCTGAATCTTCTCGCTGCGTTGGAATGCCTTATCCGACTGCGCAGCGTGTCACGCGCGGCTGAGGAAATGTCTATGACACAATCGGCAATGTCCAATGCGCTCAATCGTTTGCGGCTGCATTTTGATGATCCGCTATTGGTGCAAATTGGCCGCAAGATGGAGTTGACGCC
>JAIUNA010000237.1 GCA_022565265.1 Roseinatronobacter sp.
AGAATACTGGTCACAGGATTCCGGGCGCTGGGAAATGAAGGCGCAAAGCGGTGGTCAGTAAACTGCGCCACCTTACAAGCGATGTTACATTCCCCCACCAAACCCGCAAAGGATTTGGGCTTTGCCGCCATGCCCTGCCATTGCGCCTTGCTGTGGGTAAGGCCCTCTGAGGGCCTGCGGCCTTTATTGCGCGCGCACCCAACCCAACAGCATAAAGCCTGCATTGACCCCCCTATGACGGAGCATTTCTCTTTCGCGCACATGGGCTGTGGGATTGTGCGGAATGGCCGGGCCATGGCTCTGGAGCGTATATCCGGGGTATCTTCAACATGGGATATGATCTTATGACCAATACATCCGCACTTCTGGCCGCACGCATTCTGCTGGGGCTTTTGTTTGTCATGGCCGGTTTTGGCAAATTGGGCAATGTCGAGGGCTTTGGCGCCTATATGGCCTCTGGCGGGGTTCCCGCTGTGCTGGCTTGGCCGGTTGTGCTGTTTGAAATTCTGGGCGGCCTTGCGCTGATTGCAGGCTTTCAAACCCGTATCGCAGCCTTGGCGTTGGGCGCGTTCTGCGTGGCCTCTGGTTTTCTTTATCACTTCGATCTGGCCGATCAGATGCAGATGACACAGCTTCTGAAAAACCTCGCCCTCGCTGGCGGCTATCTGGCACTCTGGGTGGCCGGTGCAGGGGCCTGGTCGGTTGATGCCAAGCTTGGCCAAGGCCAGCCCGCGCGGGCCTGAGCCAGCCATAGGCCAAAGAAAAAGGGCGGGGTATTCCCGCCCTTTTTCATATGCTCGATCACGGACTTAGTCCGGGGCGGCCAATCCACTCGCCTTGCGCACCAGATCAAGGATTTTCTTGGCAGCATCGGGAATATTCGTGCCCGGCCCGAAAATCGCCTTTACCCCGGCATTATAGAGGAAATCATAATCCTGCTGCGGGATCACGCCGCCACAGATGACCAGAATATCCTCTGCGCCCTGATCTCTCAGCGCCTGCACCAGTTGCGGCGCAAGAGTCTTATGCCCTGCCGCCTGACTCGAAATGCCAATGATATGCACATCATTGTCAATCGCATCCTGCGCGGCCTCGGCGGGGGTCTGGAATAGCAGCCCCACATCCACATCAAAGCCGATATCGGCAAAAGCGGTGGCAATAACCTTTGCCCCGCGATCATGGCCATCCTGGCCCATTTTCACCACCAGCATGCGCGGGCGGCGGCCCTCGGCCTCGGCAAAAGCCTCGACATCGCGCTGGATGGCGGCAAAGCCGTCATCCCCGGCATAAGCCGCACCATACACCCCCGCCAGTGTCTTCACCTCGGCGCGGTGGCGGCCAAAGATTTTTTCCATTGCCATGCTGATTTCTCCGACAGAGGCCCGCGCGCGAGCGGCAACAACCGCAGCTTCCAGAAGGTTGCCGCCTTCGGCGGCGCGGCGTGTGATTTCCGCCAAAGCCGCATCACATGCGGCCTGATCGCGGCTGCCACGCATCTGCGCAAGCCGCGCAATCTGGCTGTCGCGCACCTTTACATTGTCGATATCCAGAATATCGATCGGGTCTTCCTTCTCCTTGCGGTACTTGTTGACGCCCACAATCACCTCTTCGCCCCGGTCAATCATGGCCTGACGGCGCGCGGCGGTTTCTTCAATCTTCAGCTTGGGCATGCCAGAGGCTACGGCCTTGGTCATGCCGCCCATCTCTTCCACCTCTTGCATCAGCGCCCAGGCGGCTTCGGCAAGATCATGGGTCAGTTTTTCAATGTAATAACTGCCCGCCAGCGGATCGACCACTTTGGTCACGCCGGTTTCTTCCTGCAACACAAGCTGCGTGTTGCGCGCAATGCGTGCGCTGAATTCGGTGGGCAGGGCAATCGCCTCATCCAGTGCATTTGTATGCAGCGATTGCGTACCCCCCAGAACTGCGCTCATCGCCTCATAGGCCGTGCGGATCACATTGTTATAAGGGTCTTGCTCTTGCAGGCTCACACCGGATGTCTGGCAATGAGTGCGCAACATGGAAGATTTCGGGTCTTTGGGATCGAATTCTTCCATCACCCGCGACCAGAGCAAACGCGCGGCGCGCAGTTTTGCAATCTCCATGAAAAAATTCATGCCGATGGCAAAGAAAAACGACAACCGCCCCGCGAAAGCATCCACATCCATGCCGCGCGTGATTGCAGCGCGCACATATTCGCGCCCGTCTGCCAAAGTGAACGCCAGTTCCTGCACCAGATTGGCGCCTGCTTCCTGCATGTGGTAGCCAGAGATGGAGATGGAGTTGAATTTCGGCATCTCGGCGCTGGTATATTCGATGATATCGGCAATGATCCGCATGGAGGGTTCGGGCGGGTACACATAGGTATTGCGCACCATGAATTCCTTTAGGATGTCATTCTGGATCGTACCCGACAGCAATTTGCGATCTACGCCCTGCTCTTCGCCCGTGACAATGAAATTCGCCAAAATCGGGATGACAGCGCCATTCATCGTCATCGAGACGCTGACTTTTTCCAGCGGAATGCCATCGAACAGGATTTTCATATCCTCGACCGAATCTATCGCCACACCGGCCTTGCCCACATCCCCCTCCACGCGCGGATGATCGCTGTCATAGCCGCGATGGGTGGCCAGATCGAAGGCCACAGAAACGCCTTGCTGGCCTGCGGCCAGTGCCTTGCGATAGAAGGCATTGCTTTCCTCGGCGGTGGAAAAGCCCGCATATTGGCGGATCGTCCAGGGGCGGCCCGTATACATCGTGGCGCGCACACCGCGGGTATAGGGGGCCTCTCCCGGCACATTGCCCAGATGGGGCAGGCCAGCAATATCCGCCTCGGTATAAAGCGGCTGCACCGGAACCCCTTCCAGCGTCTGCCATGTCAGGCTTTCGACAGGGCGGTTTCTCAATTCTTTCGCAGCCAGTGCAGACCAGCGCTGTTTCGGATCGCTCATGGCACGTCCTTTCTCTGTTGGTGCGCAGGCAATTTTGCGCGCCCTATGGTGTTTTCTTCAGATTTGACCCTATATGGACAACCAGCAGGAGGCCTTATGAAACCGTTCTTCACGCTTGTTTTCGCAACTTTTTTCCCAGTCGCAGTGATGGCGACAGATGCGCCCGCGCCTGATAGCGCCATACCCGAAACGGCCCTGGAGGCCGATACGGCAGACACCACGCAACAAGTGGGGTTGCTGTTCTTAGATGCGCGCGAGGCTGATGTGCGCGATTTCATCTGGAACAACCGTATCGTTGTTGTCATGGCCGATACGCCCGATGACCCGCAATTCAATCGCCAGATAGATGCGCTGCGCGATCGCGCGGATGAATTTCTTGCCCGTGATGTGGTGGTGATCTTTGATGCACACCCTGACGATGCAAGCCCGCTGCGCCAGGTGCTGCGCCCGCGCGGGTTCATGACGGCGATTATCGACAAGGATGGAGAGGTCAAGGCCCGCCGCCCTGCCGTACGCACAGGGCGCGAATTGATGGCTGTGATCGACCGCTTCCCCACACGCCGCCAAGAGATGCTGGAGCGCCTACCCTCTGGCCGCTGAGCCAAAGCACCATACTGCGCCGCAGCCTTGCAAGTGACAGTAAGGCGCGGCGCAATGCTCATTGGTAATAACCGATCTTCTCGGCCCATGTGGACATCAGCCACCAGCCCGGCCCGAAAACAGCCACCAACCAGAAGACAAGCGCCGTGCCCGGATCAAGCAGGCCCAGCCAAACAACCCCAGTCAGCAATGCGCCCGCCCCGTAAACAAGCGCACCGCCCACCGCCACGAATTCCATCCCCAGCCGGATTCGACTGCCCAGCGGGAACAGCCCGTGAAACAGCGCCATTCCCCCCAGTGGCGGCAAGAGCGCCAGCACCAGATAACCCTCGCGGATACCCTCGGCCAGTTGCGACAAGATCACCCATGCCAGCACAAGACTGGCGAAAAAACACAGAAAATAGGTGATAAACTGGCGCTAGTGCGTACGTTTCATCATTCGAACTCCATGATCACATCATCAACGGCCAGCGATGCGCCGGGCGTGGCGTTAATTTTGGCCACGCGCCCCTTGCGCTCGGCGCGCAGGATGTTTTCCATCTTAATCGCTTCAACCGTTGCAAGCGCCTGACCTTCATAGACTTCTTGCCCCTCTTCGACCGAGATGGAAACAACCATCCCCGGCATCGGGCACAGCAGCAGCTTGGATGTATCGGGCGGCAGTTTTTCGGGCATCAATTCGGCCAGTTCAGCCTGACGCGGCGAGAAGACATGCACTTTCAGATCGGCCCCGCGCAGTCGCAGCCTAAAGCCGCCGGGCAATTTGGCCACTTTCATAACCAAAGGCGCGCCATCCACCAGCAGCCGCGCCAAAGGCTGGCCGGGCTGCCAATCCGAGGTGATGCGGTAGCTTTGCCCTGCCAGCGTGACAGTTGCGCCTTCGCGGTCGGCGGCAATGGTCGCGCTCAGGCTGTGCCCCGCAATCTTGACCACCCATTCCGTGCCCACAACGCGCTCGTGATTGTCCATCCGGCCCGAAACGCGCGCGCGCCGGATTTCGGCCACACGGTTCATGGCACAGGCACAGGCCGCAACGCGGTGTAGCAGCGCATCATTCAGCGTCGCGCCCTCAAATCCATCCGGGTATTCTTCGGCAATGAACGCAGTTGTTATATCGCCCGAGACAAAGCGCGGGTGATCCATCACCGCCGACAGGAAAGGCAGGTTATGGCCAATCCCTTCCACCTCGAACTCATCCAGTGCAAGGCGCATTTCTTCAATCGCCTGCCCGCGTGTGGGTGCCCATGTGCACAGCTTCGCAATCATGGGGTCGTAATACATGGATATTTCACCGCCTTCATACACGCCGGTATCATTGCGCACCGCACGGGCAGATTCCACCACCTCTGCGGGCGGGCGATAGCGTGTGAGACGGCCAATCGAGGGCAGGAAGTTGCGATATGGGTCTTCGGCATAAAGCCGCGATTCCATCGCCCAACCGTTGATCTTGAGATCTTCTTGCGCGAAGGGCAGTTTCTCTCCGGCAGCCACGCGGATCATTTGCTC
>JAIUNA010000238.1 GCA_022565265.1 Roseinatronobacter sp.
GCGAGGATTTCCGCGGGGTGGCCGATTTTGAAGTGGCCGATATATCCCAGCCCGCAGATTTCTATTATTTCGAGCGTCAGGTCTGGGGCGTGTTCGTGGGGCGGATTGCGGGAATGCAGATCAATGGCCAGCCTGTGGCCTATGATCCGGCAGTCTTCCGCCGCGAGCAGGTAATCGCGCGCGAGCGGTTCCGCGAAATTCGCCGGATCGAGCGCAGCGAGATTGGCCGCATCAACCACCAGATCGAGCGCGAGCGCTTGGCGCAGCGCCGCGCGCTGCTGCGCGATGGGGAAGAGGCTGCCGCCGCCACGCTGGCGCAATCGCAGGCCCGCATTGCCGAATTGCAGGCGGAATTCGAAGTGCTGCAAGCGCGTGTGAATGAAATTCGCGCCGTGGATCGCGGCTTTCGGGTGACGCTGGAAGAAGTGGGCGGCCGCACGATCGAACCAGAGATGAGCCAGATTGTGCGCTATTTCCCCGCCAATACCCTAAGCGTGTGGGACAAGGCCAGAATCTATGGGTCGCGCTGGGTAGAGTTCGTTTCGGCAGAGCCGCGCGAGGCCAATACCCAAGGCGGTGTCTTGCCTGCGATTTTCGGCACTGTGGCCATGACGTTGCTGATGGTTGTCTTTGTTGCCCCTTTCGGCGTGATTACGGCGCTTTACTTGCGCGAATATGCCAAACAGGGGCGCATCACCTCCATTGTGCGGATTTCGGTCAACAACCTCGCCGGGGTTCCGTCTATCGTTTACGGTGTGTTTGGCTTGGGCTTTTTCGCCTATACGATGGGCGGCACGATAGACCAATTGTTCTACCCCGAAAACCTGCCCAACCCAACCTTTGGCAAGGGGGGCATCCTGTGGGCCTCTCTCACGCTGGCGCTGTTGACAGTCCCTGTCGTGATCGTGGCCACCGAAGAGGCGCTGGCCGCCGTGCCGCGTTCCATGCGCGAAGGCTCGCTGGCGTGCGGGGCATCCAAATGGCAGACCATCCGCTATGTGGTGCTGCCCAAGGCGCTGCCGGGCATCATGACGGGGATGATTCTGGCCATGGCACGGGGCGCGGGCGAAGTGGCGCCGCTGATGCTGGTGGGCGTTGTGAAACTGGCCCCCGCCTTGCCGATAGATAGTTTCTACCCCTTTATCCATCTGGATCGCAGCTTCATGCATCTGGGCTTTCACATCTTTGATGTGGGGTTTCAGTCGCGCAACTCTGAAGCAGGCAAGCCGATGGTCTTTGTCACCACTCTGTTGCTTCTCACGCTGATCGTGATCATGAATGCAACAGCGATCATTGTCCGCAACCGCCTGAAGCGCAAATACGCCACCGGCCAGTTCTGAGGGTACACTCATGGACACACTCGAATTCGAACCAACCGCCTATCATGTCAAAGAATCGCCCGAAGGCACAGCGCTGGAAATCCGCGATTTCAACCTGTGGTATGGCCAGAAACAGGCGCTTTTCGACAATAACCTGAAAATTCAGAAAGGGCAGGTCACGGCCATGATTGGCCCGTCCGGCTGCGGGAAATCCACTTTGCTGCGCTGCCTGAACCGCATGAATGATCTGGTCGATGATTTGCGCATTCAGGGCCAGATTTCGGTAGATGGGTTTGATATCTATGCCAAGGGCGTCGATGTGATCGCGCTGCGCAAGCGCATGGGGATGGTGTTTCAAAAGCCAAATCCCTTTGCCATGTCGATCTATGACAATATCACCTACCCGCTGCGGGTGGATGGTGTGACGAAAAAATCCATTCTGGATGAAACGGTCGAACGCGCGCTGCGGCAGGCCGCGCTTTGGAATGAGGCGAAAGACCGCCTTAATGACAGTGCGCTGGGCCTGTCTGGTGGGCAGCAACAGCGCCTGTGCATTGCGCGCGCCGTCGCGTCTGACCCGGAAGTGCTGCTGATGGATGAACCCTGTTCCGCGCTTGATCCCATCGCAACCGCCCGGATTGAAGAACTGATCGAGGAATTGAAAGGCACATATTCCATTGTCATCGTCACCCATTCCATGGCGCAGGCCGCGCGGGTATCGGATAATACGGCCTTCATGTATCTGGGCCGATTGATCGAGTATGGCGATACCGACACGATTTTCACCAATCCGCAGAAATCACGCACCAATGATTATGTGACCGGGCGGTTTGGATAAACCGAGATGGAAACTTCGCCCATCACCTCGCTGATTGCAGCGCTTCCCCAGCCCGTGCTGGTGGTGGGTCTGGACGGGTTTGTGCAAGCCGCAAATCCCGCCGCGCGAGAGTTGTTCGGGGCGCGCATAGATGGCGCGCAAATTCGCGCGCATCTGCGCCAGCCCGATATGGCCGCGATGCTGGAGCGTGTTTTGGGCGGGCAGGCCGAGGGGTGCGCAACCTTTGTCACCAGTTCCGCCAGCCGCGAAACGCGCTGGCAGGTGATGGCGCGCATCATGCCGCCGGGCCTGATTGTGCTCTCGCTCTCCGATATCTCGGATATCGAGGCCGCAGAGGCGCAGCGGCGTGATTTCGTGGCCAATGACAGCCATGAATTGCGCTCTCCCCTCACAGTGCTGGCGGGGTTTATCGAAACACTGCAAGGCCCGGCGGGGGAGGATGCCGCCACGCGCACCGAATTTCTGGCGATCATGGCCGAACAGGCCACACGGATGAGCGGGCTTGTGGCGGATCTGCTCTCGCTTAGCCGGGTAGAGGCCGTGGAGAAAATCCGCCCCCGCGCGCCTGTTTCCATGGATATGGTGCTGAAGGCCACGCTGGCCGCGCTGCGCCCGCAGATAGACGCGGCCAATGTGCAACTTGCCTATGCTGTGCCTTCCGATCTCCCCGATATTCCCGGCGATTACGACCAGCTTGTGCAAGTCTTTCACAATCTTATCGAAAATGGCCTGAAATATGGTGGCAGTGGCGGACGTCTGGAAATTGGCGCCCAGAAACTGGTGGCCCTGCCGGGGTTTGACGGGCCTGTGCTGCGTGTCAGCATCCGCGATCACGGCGAGGGGATTGACCCGATCTATATTCCACGCCTGACAGAACGGTTTTACCGTATAGACAAGGCCCGCTCGCGCGATAGTGGCGGCACCGGCCTTGGGCTGGCGATTGTCAAACATATCCTCAGCCGGCATCGGGGCCGTTTGGTCATCCGCTCTGCCATTGGCGAAGGGGCCAGTTTTGAAGCCGTCTTGCCCTGCACTTGAAACACCATCAGAGGACTTGAGCCATGAAACCGCATACACTCTCTGCCTTTGACCGCGATCTGGAAGCCATTCGCCTGTCAGTGCTTGCCATGGGCGGGCAGGTTGAAGCCGCGATCCTGAACGCCTCGCGCGCGCTTGAAAGCCGCGACGAGGATCTGGCCGCGCAGGTGGTCGAGGGCGACCGCGCGATTGATCGCGCCGAAGAAGATATCAACGCGCAAGTGGTGCGCCTGCTGGCCCTGCGCCAACCACAAGCGGATGATCTGCGCTCTGCCGTGGCCGTGATGAAAATGGCAGGCGAATTGGAACGCTTGGGCGATTACGCCAAAAACATGGCCAAACGCGTGCCCGTGCTCATTCCTGCGCCGATGATAGACGGGGCAGCGGGTGCGCTGCGCCGTCAGGCGCGCCTTGTCGGGCAGATGCTGAAAGATATGCTCGATGCTTTCGCGCGCATGGATGCCACATTGGCGCGCGATGTCATCACCCGCGATATCGAAGTGGATGACATGACAAATGCCCTGTTTCGCGAATTCATCACCCATATGATGGAAGACCCGCGCAATATCACGCCCTGCCTGCATTATGTGTTCATTGCCAAGAATATCGAACGCATGGGCGATCTGGTTACGCATGGGGCAGAGCATGTGATTTTCGTGGCAGAGGGCAAACTGGCCGAGGCGCGCGAAAAGGGCCATTCCACCGCCACGATAGAGCCGCCGAAAGGGTAAGCCCATGTCAGATGCCACCGCGCCGCTTGTGCTGGTTGTCGATGATGAACCCGCACAGCTTGCCCTTCTCAGCTACAATCTGAAAACCGCCGGATTCCGCGTGGCCACTGCCAAGGATGGCGAAGAAGCCGTGCTGGCCGTGGCCGAACAAGGCCCTGATGTGGTGCTTTTGGATTGGATGCTGCCGCGCCTTTCGGGGCTGGAAGCCTGCCGCCAGATCAAGGCCACGGCAGAGGGGCGCGCGGCAGCGGTGATCATGGTCTCCGCGCGTTCTGAAGAAAGCGATCGCGTGCGGGGGCTGGATACTGGGGCAGATGATTATATCGTCAAACCCTATTCCGTGGCCGAAGTGATTGCCCGCGTGCGCGCCAATCTGCGCCGCTTGCGCCCTGTCAGTGCCGGGCAAGCGCTGACAGTGGGCGATGTCCGTCTCGATCCAGATACCTACCGCGTCACCCGTGCAGGCGAAAGCCTGCATCTTGGCCCCACAGAATTTCGGCTTCTGGCCGCATTCATGGAGCGCCCCGGCAAGGTCTGGACGCGCGAGGCATTGCTCGATCGTGTCTGGGGGCGCGATATCTACATAGATACCCGCACAGTGGATGTGCATGTGGGCCGGTTGCGCAAAATCCTTTGCGCGACAGGCGGGGATGATCCCATCCGCACTGTGCGCGGCGCGGGCTATGCTATGGGGTAATGGCCGGGCTGTCTTGCGCATAGCGCGTTGGCCTGTCCCGGTGCGCAAAACCCGCCTGCCTTTGGCCGCAGTCGCACGCAAACAAATCTCTCGTAGCGCGGCCGCATTGGCGCCGGCGCCTTCATCTTGGCTCAAATATCCACGGGGTTTCTCAAGGGGGGCGTGCCCCCCTTGAGGCGGGGGGGTAGGGGGGCGGCAGCCCCCCAATCCTGCCTGAAATCACATCAGGCCCGCGCCAGCCCCTCCATATGCTGCCATAAACGGATGTCCAGCGCGCCCAGCCGCGCCTCTATCGCGATCATCGCATCCACCACCATATCCTCGCGCCAGCGCCGCCCGATGATCTGCACACCAATCGGCACTGGCCCCGCGCCCAGATTGGCCAGCCGCGCGGGCAGATTGCCCGCAGGCAGGCCGATGAAATTCATCCCATAA
>JAIUNA010000239.1 GCA_022565265.1 Roseinatronobacter sp.
ATAGGCAAAGAACGCCCCGGATGCGAGTGTGGCGGTGCTGCAATACCCCCAAAACCGGCGCGCGCGCATAAGTTCCGGGATGCCTGTAAACATGCCCTTGGACGCACCGCCAAGGTTATGCTTGGTCTCTCCCATATCGCGCCAACTCAGCATCAGCACCGCAACACCCGCAATCAGCATCAGCGCGAAACTGCCGCGCCAACCGAAAGCCTCGTCCAGCAATCCGCCAATGGCCGGGGCGATCATGGGCACAATCGCCATGCGCATGGTTACATAGCCAATGCGAGAGGCCGCCTCGGCCTCTCCCATGATATCACGGATCGATGCGCGGCTAAGTACGATGGCTGTGACTACGACCGCTTGCAGCATGCGAAAGATAAGAAATGTCATTGCCGTTGTCGCCAGCAACGTGCCGATTGTGGCCAAAATAAAACCTATCAGCGCGGCCAGCATGACGGGCCTGCGCCCGAATTTGTCCGAGATTGCGCCGATGAACACCTGTAACGCGGCATTGACCAGAAGATAGAGCGAGACCGACAGTTGCATGACCGCATAATCCGTCTGGAAATAGGCCGTCATCGAAGGCAGCGAGGGCAGAAACACATTCATCGCCAAAGCTGCAATTGACGCCTGCGCTACCAGAGTCGAGACATGGGGCGGCGTGGTTGGATCCAGAAACCTGATTTTTGCAGGCGGCGGAGTTTGCGACATGTGGCGGTCTTTCAAAAAGCGCGGATTCAATGCAGGCAGTTGCAGAATGTTACACACGTGAAGGGAATGGGCAAGCGTTGGAAAACGTCTTGTCAGGCGAAATTTGCAAATTTGCTATCCGTTTCCCACGAGGCTTTGCAAATTATCATAATTTTTCTTTTCGGATCGGTTTTGCGCAAGTATGTTGCGCGCATATCGCCCGCCACCGGGCCGCTGTCAGTTCTGGGGGAACCGAATGAAGGATATTTTGCAACAGCTTGAAAACCACCGCAGCACGGCGCGGATGGGGGGCGGCGAACGCCGTGTTGCGGCGCAGCATTCCAAGGGCAAGCTGACAGCGCGCGAGCGGATTGAATTGTTGCTGGATGAAGGCAGCTTTGAAGAATTCGATATGTTTGTAGCCCATCGCTGCATTGATTTCGGCATGCAGGCCGAACGCCCGGCGGGGGATGGCGTGGTGACAGGCTGGGGCACCGTGAATGGCCGTCAGGTCTATGTAGTCGCACAGGATTTCACGGTTATGGGGGGGTCTGTGTCAGAAACCCATGCCGCCAAGATTTGCAAGATCATGGATATGGCAATCCGCAACGGTGCGCCTGTGATCGGGCTGAACGATTCGGGCGGTGCGCGTATTCAGGAAGGTGTGGCCAGCCTTGCGGCTTATGGCGCGGTGTTTGATCGCAATATCAAAGCCTCTGGCGTGATCCCGCAAATCAGCGTCATTATGGGGCCATGTGCGGGCGGTGCGGTGTACAGCCCCGCCATGACCGATTTCATCTTCATGGTGAAAGATTCGAGCTACATGTTTGTCACTGGCCCCGATGTGGTGAAAACCGTGACGAATGAGGTTGTCACCGCAGAAGAACTGGGCGGGGCGGTAACGCATACGCGCAAATCCTCGGTGGCGGATGCTGCCTTTGAAAATGATGTCGAGGCGCTGATTGAAGTGCGCCGCTTGATTGATTTCCTGCCGTTGAACAACCGCGAAAAGCCGCCTGTGCGCCCCTTCTTCGATGATCCTGCACGGGTAGAGCCAAGCCTTGACAGCCTGATCCCCGACAACCCCAACAGCCCTTATGATATGAAAGAGCTGATTGAAAAAGTGGCGGATGAAGGGGATTTCTACGAAATTCAGGCCGATTTCGCCAAGAATATCATCACTGGCTTTATCCGTCTGGAAGGGCGCACAGTGGGTGTTGTGGCCAACCAGCCAATGGTTCTTGCGGGCTGTCTGGATATCGATTCCAGCCGCAAGGCCGCGCGCTTCGTGCGCTTTTGTGATGCGTTCGAAATTCCTATCCTGACATTTGTGGATGTGCCGGGCTTTTTGCCGGGTACCGGGCAGGAATATGCCGGCGTGATCAAGCATGGTGCCAAGCTGCTTTATGCCTATGGCGAGGCCACGGTTCCGAAAGTAACCGTCATTACCCGCAAAGCCTATGGTGGGGCTTATGTGGTGATGGCGTCCAAGCATATGGGCGCGGATTTCAACTATGCTTGGCCCACGGCAGAGATTGCGGTGATGGGTTCCAAGGGGGCAGTCGAAATTCTCTATCGCTCCGAGCTTGGGGATGTGGAGAAAACGGCTGCGCGGATCAATGAATATGAAACCCGCTTCGCAAATCCCTTTGTTGCGGCGGAAAAGGGTTTCATTGACGAAGTGATCATGCCGCAATCCACCCGCAAGCGCGTGGCCCGCGCATTTGCATCTCTGCGCAACAAGAAGCTTGATAACCCTTGGAAAAAACACGACAATATCCCGCTTTGAGATCGATGGGGGGCCGTTTGCCGCAGGCAGTGGTCTGGGAGGACGGATGAACGGCCCCATGGGTTTCACCACATGCGCCGCTTTTTGCCTGTGCGCGGCCATCGCGCAAGGGGCAGAGGTGTTGCTGCCTTCGGGCGTGGTGGCCCAGCATCATGATACGATCTGGGATGAAGACCTGTCGGTCATCCGCATGCGCTTTGTGGTGCCAAGATTGGCGGAACCGGGCAGCATTTATGCAGCAGATTCACTGCGGGTTTTCGAGGATATGCTCTGGCTCTGTGAAACACAGGTGACAACAGAATTTGCCGGTGACGAGGCGCCGCAAGAAATGGGCTGGCATTCGGTAGTCATTTCGCTGATGGACAGACCGATAGAATTCGGGATGCGCGATGCGGAGGTGTTTCAGGTGTTTGAAGGGTTTGTGCTTACGATGGATGGATGCGAGTTGGAATTGGATCTCTACGATGAGTAAAAGTGAGACCATAGTCTCGAATGATGCAGTAGCGCCACAAATTTCGGGTGTGATGATATTTTCGTGGCCAGAAATCTCTAAAGACAGTATATTCTCGCAGTATGTGTCAATTCCGGCGCATATGAAACATATCCCAAGGGCGTGTGCAGATCAAACAACGCGCCCAGGCATAACGAGCAGGAGAATATTATGGCGAAACTCGCTTTGGCGGTCGCTTTTGTTGTGTCCCTTGTCCCGGCGACCTGCGCGCGCAAAGCGCCCGATGCTGGCCACGGGTTTGAGACCATCTCGGCCCCGATTTATGTGGAGCCTGTATCGGTCAAAGGCAGACGCTAAACGCCTTCAGGGGCAGGGCAACGGCCCTGCCTCACACCAGCCACAAGAGGCCGCCTGCGTCATGGCAGCAACACCTGCCGTGATCACAAATCTGTGTGCGCTGTTCCAGTGGCAAAGTGTTCTTGGCTGCGATAATCTGGCGTTGCAGCGTTCGCATTACGTGAACGTGGTTGCACCGCCGATCACCTTCAGCCATGCCGGAGTGACGGCGCCATCTGAGAACAGGAGCCTCTCACAATGTCCAAACTTTCCATCATGCTCGCCATTGGCGCAACCGTTGCGCTTGCCGCATGCTCGCGCCCGGCACCAGAGCCTGCACCGCTTGCCGCTCCGGTCATCATTGAGCAGACCACAGGCAAAGGCGGGTTCTGATCGCGCCGCCTGTCAGGGATATTTCCTTGACCGCGATCTAGAGCAGGCTGCCTTCAGCCAATGGGGGCAGCCATGTTAAAACATCGTGGGTTTCCTGGGCGTTTGCCCAGCACCGATTTCCAATTCACAATCCGTCGCGCCAATGCGAAAGGGGCCACCCCCCTTACGGCGCGCAAGCGCTTTGCCGATCGCCGCGCGATAGATCGCCGCGCCGACGAGGCCTTTCTGGGGGCGTTGATTGCCCATTTCGGAGAAGAGCCGTTTGAGCGCGGCAATCTGGATGCAGGCCGCCTGTCCTGGCTGTTGGGGCGCGAAGTTGTGCCCGTCTCTGACCCCTTTGACCCGATAAGCTATGACGCGCTTTTGCGCGTTGATCTGCGCGCAGCGCAGGCCAGTTTCCCGCAGCTTTTTGACGGGTCTTCCGAATTTGCTTTCGACACATGGGAGGATTGATGCCGTTATCCGCCCCGCTCTCCCAGCCTAGCCCCGGAAAGGACTTCGTATGTTTTCCAAGATACTGATCGCCAATCGCGGTGAGATTGCGTGCCGTGTGATCAAGACTGCCCGCAAGATGGGGATCAAGACGGTTGCTGTCTATTCGGATGCAGATCGCAATGCGCTGCATGTGCGTATGGCAGATGAGGCCGTGCATATCGGCCCTGCACCTGCCAACCAATCCTATATCGTGATTGACAAGATCATGGAGGCTATTCGGCAGACAGGGGCCGAGGCGGTGCATCCGGGCTATGGGTTTTTGTCGGAAAACATGAAATTCGCCGAGGCCTTGGCCGCTGCGAATGTGGCCTTTATCGGCCCGCCTGCTGGTGCGATTGAAGCGATGGGCGACAAGATCACCTCGAAAAAGCTTGCAGCCGAGGCCGGGGTCAGCACGGTTCCCGGCTATATGGGCCTGATTGCCGATGCGGAAGAGGCCGTGACGATTTCAAATCAGGTTGGTTATCCTGTGATGATCAAGGCCAGCGCCGGGGTCGGTGGCAAGGGCATGCGGATTGCCTGGAATGATGAAGAGGCGCGCGAGGGGTTCCAGTCTTCCAAGAACGAGGCCGCAAACAGCTTTGGTGATGACCGGATTTTTATTGAGAAATTTGTCACCCAGCCGCGCCATATTGAAATTCAGGTTCTGGCCGACAGCCACGGAAATTGCGTTTACCTGCACGAGCGTGAATGCTCTATCCAGCGGCGCAATCAGAAGGTTATCGAAGAAGCGCCCTCACCGTTTCTGGATGCCGCAACGCGCAAGGCCATGGGCGAGCAGGCTTGCGCATTGGCGCAGGCGGTGGGCTATACGTCTGCCGGAACAGTGGAATTCATCGTCGATGGTGACAAGAATTTCTACTTCCTTGAAATGAATACGCGCCTTCAGGTGGAACAC
>JAIUNA010000240.1 GCA_022565265.1 Roseinatronobacter sp.
GCACCATCCCGTCATGGGCAGGTGTGACATGCTCCGGGGTTTCGGCTGCAACAGTGGCATAATCCAGATCGACATGCATATTTGTCAACACTGCGCGCGCGGGCTTGGCTTGGGCGATCCAGTCCAGCGTCATCTCCAGATGGGCATGGGTGGGGTGGGGCTTGCGGCGCAGCGCATCCACGATCCAGATATCCAGCCCCTGCAACAGGGGCCAGCTTTCCTCATATATGCGCACCACATCGGGGGTATAGGCCAGCCCGCCAATGCGAAAGCCCAGCGCATCTATGCTGCCATGGTTCAGCCGCAGCGGGTGCAGCACCAATGGCCCGCCCGCGCCGTCAATGGTGATCGCGCCAGTGATGGTATGCATCGTCAAAATCGGCGGATAGGGAGAGCCTTCGGGCTGCGTGAACGCATAGCCAAAGCGCGAATAAAGCGCATCTTGTGTTGGCCCATCGGCCCAGACGGCCAGCCGCTCGCGCGTGTTGAAGACAAGCTGGCGCAAATCATCGATTCCATGCACATGATCGGCATGGGAATGGGTGAAGACAACACCATCCAGCCGCCCGATCCCGGCATCCAGAAGTTGTGCGCGCATATCTGGAGAGGTGTCTATCAATACCTGCGTGCGCCCGTTCTCGCCAATCCGCTCCAAGAGCAGCGAACAGCGCCGCCGGGTGTTGCGCGCCTCTGTGGGATCGCAATCGCCCCAATCGCCGCCCAGACGCGGAACCCCGCCTGAAGAGCCGCAGCCCAGAATCGTGGCACGTAATTCAGCCATCAGGCGGCCTTCCAGAACAGACGGTCAAAATTTGCGCTGGTCTGCGCTGCGAAATCGGCAAAATCCAACCCGAACATATCCGCACCCACCTGCGCGGTATGCACCGTATAGGCCGGTTCATTGCGCTTGCCCCGGTAGGGGGGCGGGGCCAGATAGGGCGCGTCGGTTTCCAGCAAAATCCGCTCTATGGGGGCTGCGCGGAAAATCTCGCGCAGCGCATCGCTTTTGGGAAAGGCGGCAATCCCCGACATGGACAGATAAAACCCCAAATCCAGCGCCGTGCGCCCCAGTTCTGCACTGGAGGAGAAACAATGCATCACACAACTATAGCCGCCCGCGCGGTGTTCTTCGGTCAGGATACGCGCCATATCCTCATCCGCATCGCGGGCATGGATGATCAGCGGCAAGCGTGACTGGCGCGCGGCCTCTATATGCAGGCGCAGGCTCTCTTGTTGAAGGGCCTTGCTCTCGGCGGTATAGTGATAATCAAGCCCCGTCTCGCCAATGCCCACCATTTTGGGATGGGCGGCAAGGGCCAGCAATTCTGCCACGCTGGCCATGGGTTCGGCGGCGGCATTCATCGGGTGGGTTCCGGCGGCAAAGAAAACCCCCTCATGCGCCTCGGCAATCGCCTGCACGCGCGGGGCCTCGCGCAGCTTGGTGCAGATCGTGACCATCCGTGTCACCCCGGCACCGCGCGCGCGTGCGATCACGGCGTCCAGCTCTTCCGAAAGCTGGGGGAAATCAAGATGGCAATGGCTATCAACGATCTGGGGCAGGGACATGCGTTCTCCGGCGTGGGGTCAGAGGAACTTGCGCGCCTCTGCTTCGGTCTGCAAGACCATATCAAGCACCAGCGCGGCAGGGTCAAGGTTGACCGCGCGGCCATGGCGCGCGCGCGCGCCCAAGCGCTGGCCCAGATCGGCATAGGCGCGCGCCGCCCCCGCATGGGGCGCAAGGCGCGCAAAAACTGCGGCCTCTCCCTTCACGGCCTCTGGGCCGGGGCCAAGAATACCCGCCCGCGCCAGCCGCGCCATGAACAGATCATACAGCGCCAGAAACATGGCAAAGCGCGCATCATTGGCCTTGCCCGCCATGGTTTCGGCCAGATGCAGCGCGGCTTGCCTGTCCAGCCGTGGCAGGGTTTCAAACAGGCGCACAAGGGCGGTATACACTTCGGCCCCGCCGCCTTGCGCCAAGGTGATGGCCCCGCCCACCGATCCGGCGGAAAGCTGCGCAAGTGCGGCCCCTTCCGCCTGCACCCCCGCTTGCGCAAGCGCTGCGCCCAAATCCTCTGCGCCCAAAGGGTGCAGCCGCAATTCGCGGCAGCGCGAGCGGATGGTGGGCAAGAGTTTCGACGGTTGATGCGCCACCAAAAGCAGCGTGGCATTTTCGGGCGGTTCTTCCAGCGCTTTCAGCAGGGCGTTGGCGGCATTCACATTCATGTCATCGGCGGCATCAATAATCACCACCCGCCGCCCGCCATCGGGCGCGCTGAGGCCAAAGAAACCCTGCAATTTGCGCATGACATCCACAGTAATATCACGGCGCAGATTGCCCTTGTCATCATGGGCGCGGCGCAGCACCAACAGCCCGCCATCTGCCCCCCCGCGCAAGCGGCGCGCAACAGGGTGATCTTCGGGGATATCCAGCGTTTCGGGCGGGGGGGGCGCGAACATGCCGCCATCATCGGCAGGGGTTGCCAGCAAAAACCGCGCCAGCTTCCATGCCAGCGTGGCCTTGCCCACCCCGCGCGGCCCGCAGATCAGCCAGCCATGATGCAAGCGGCCAGAGCGGTAAGCTTGCAAAAACCGCGCCTCGGCGGCCTGCTGGCCCAAAAGCACCCGCGTTTCGCGTGGATGGGGGGCGCCCTCCAGCTGGTCGGGCTGGGGCAGATCGGCCAGATCGCTCATGGCGCGGGCCTGTCCAGCCATGCGCGCATGATCTGTGCAATCTGCGCGCTGATATCGGCCATAGGGCGCGCGCCATCAATCTGGCATATGCGCGCCGGATTGGCTTGGGCCAGTTCCAAAAACCCCGCGCGCAAAGCCTGTTGAAAGCCAAGGCCAAGGTCTTCAAACCTGTCTTCACCCGATTTGCGCGCCAGCCCGCGCGCAAGCGCTGCAGCGGGTTCCATATCAATCAGGAATGTCAGATCAGGTTCCAGCCCGATAACAAGCGCATGCAGCTTGTCCACCAAGGGGCGCAGGCTGGCGCGCGCGGCACCCTGATACACGCGCGTAGAATCGGCGAAACGATCAGTGATCACAATCTTGCCCGCATCCAGCGCGGGCAGGATGGTTTTTTCCAGATGGTCACGCCGCGCGGCATTGAACAGCAGGATTTCGGTTTCCGCCGACCAGCGTTCGGGGTTGCCTTCCACCAGCAGGCGGCGGATTTCTTCGGCCCCGGCTGCGCCCCCCGGCTCGCGCGTGAGCACCACATCGCGGCCCTCAGTGCGCAAACACTCTGCCAAGGCGCGCGCCTGAGTGGATTTGCCAGAGCCGTCAATCCCTTCAAAACTGACAAAGATACCTTGGCGTTGCGCGCGCTCTCGCATGCTCAATTCATCGCTTCGCGGGCGCTGCCCAAGACCATGCTCAGCAGGCGTTTTGCGGAGGCTTGCGCGCGCACGCCAAAGCCGCCCTCTGCAACATCAACGCCCGCCACCAGCGGGACGCGCGTTTCGCCCATATCGGGGATATCAATGATCAGGCTGGCAATCTGGGTTCCGGCCACGATCGGGGCAGGGATGGGGCTGTCATAGACCACCCGCGCCGAAAAATCGCGCGCGCCAATGGCGGGAACCAGAATATCGGCATCTTGCGCCAGCACCAGCGGCACTGTGGCCATATCGCCCAGCCAGACCGGGGCGTCACTCATCACTTGCCCGGCTTGCCCAACCCGGACAGAGGCGAATTGGCGAAAGGCCCAGTTGATAATCGCTTCGGCCTCTTGCACGCGGGCGCGCTCGCTTTCCAGCCCGCCAAAGGCAAAGACGATCCGCCGGTTGCCCTGCTGGGCAGAGCCTGTCAGCGAATAGCCCGCCGCAGAGGTGAAGCCGGTTTTCAGCCCGTCCAGCCCGATCCCTGCGCCCAGAAGGGGCACGCGGTTGGGCTGGGTAATGCCGTTCCATGTGAATTCGCGTTCCGAAAGATAGGGGTTATATTGCGGATATGTGCGAATGATATGTTCGGCCAATATGCCCAGATCGCGCTTGGACATCAGATGGTCTGCGTGCGGCCAGCCAGAGGAATTGGCAATCGTGGTATTGCGCATGCCCAATTCCCGCGCGCGCCGTGTGGCAAGCTGGGCAAAGGCCTCTTCGGTGCCTGCCAGCCCTTCGGCCACCACCACTGTCGCATCATTGCCCGATTTCACCGCAATCCCGCGGATCAGATCCAGCGCGGTGGGGCGATCGCGGGTTTCCAGAAACATGCGCGAGCCACCCATGGCGCGGGCGCGTTCTGATACTGTGAAGGTGGTGTCCAATGTCATGCGCCCGTCTTCCAGCGCTTCGAACAGCATCAGCAATGTCATCAGCTTGGACATGGAGGCCGGGGGCAATGGCACATCTGCCGCTTTTTCCAGCAGCACAATGCCCGTTGTCAGATCGCGCACATAAACCGAGGTCGCGCGCGTCTCGAACCCGCCCACGGTTTGCGCCGCGGCGGGCGCGACCAGCGTGCCCGCCGCCACAATCGCGGCTTTTGCAATCATGATGGCATCAGCAAGCTTCAGGCGCATCTGTTTTCCCCTTCGTTTTGTGCAGGCGTCAGCGGCGCACGGCATAGGCATCAGTAAAGCCCAGACCTTTGACGCGTGCAAGCATCTGGGCATGTTCCGCAGGTGTCTGGGCGGGGCCGACGACCACGCGCCAGAATGCATTTGCTTGTGTGCGCCCTTCAACCACGCGGGCCGAAAGCCCGGCAGCACTGGCCATGCGTTGCGCATTGGCGGCATTGCTTTCGACACTGAAAATCCCAAGCTGGATATACGCCCGCTCCAAAGTGGAGGCAGGGGCGGCCTGTGCTGTTGGCGCGGTTGGCGTAGTGGCCGGATCGGCCAGCGCGCTTTGCTGGATATGAGGCGCGGCGCTGGCGGGTTGCGGGGCGGCGCTGGCTGTCTGGTCGCGGCGCGACAGACGCCCGAACAGGCCCCGGCGCGGGGCGGGTGCTTCGGTTGGCAGGGCGATCAGGGTCTCGCCCTCTGGCGCGGTGGGCTTGTCTGTGCTTTGGGGGGGTGCCAGTGCGGAGGCATCTGTGGGGGCC
>JAIUNA010000241.1 GCA_022565265.1 Roseinatronobacter sp.
CTGGTGGAGTGTTTCCAGCCGCAAGGCAGCTGCTGCATTCAACCTGTCTGCCTGTTGCCCGCCATTCTCAATGATGCTTTGGCCGCGTTTCTTGCGGTGATGGATCGGTATTCGCTGCAAGATATCGCCTTGCAGCCTGCGTCTTTTGGGCTGGCTGCATCCGGGGCCACCTTTGAGGGCAAGTAGACATTGCTGTCTGTGGGTGATCCTTCAGCGCGGTATGGTTCAGCGCAGGCGTTTGAACAGAAGCATATCTTCGTAAAACCCCTCCATCCGATCCAGCCTTTCGCGGGTTTCCTGCCAGTTCCTGTCCTGAATGGCCGAGAGCAGCGCTTCGACCAGTGCCACAAGTGGCACAATCGTATCCCATGCCGAGGGCACTTCGACATTGCTGGTAAGGATATGCTGGGCCACCCGCGCATTGGGTGAAATCCAGCGATCTGTCAGCAAGATGATTTCCACCCCTTGCGCATGGGCGAGTTCGGCGAATTGCTGAAGCGAGGGTTCATAGCGGCGAATATCGAACACGACCAGAATATCACGCTGTGACATATCCAGAAGCGCCGGGGGCCATGTGTTGGGCAGGCTGGAGAGGAGTGTCACATCGCTGCGCATCACATGCAGCGCGGTGGCGAAATATTCCGCGACAGAGCGCGTTAGCCGCCCCCCGATCAGATGCACGGGGCGGGATTTATCGGCCAGAATATCTGACACAGCATCAAAGACCCGCAAATCCTGCTGGCTGAGCGTCTGGCTGAGATTGTCGATCACGCTGGATGCAAAGCGGTTGAGCGGGTGGTCGCGCTGCCCGATATCGGCCCATTTTTCGTGTTTGGCGATGGGCGAGGCAAGACGCTCGCCCATTTCCTCATGCAGATGGGCGCGAAATTCGGGATAGCCGGAAAAGCCAAGTTTGCGCACAAGTCGTACAACCGTTGGCCCCGATACGCCCGCCGCCTGCGCTATATCGGCCACGGTGCCCAGCAGCGAGAGCGGGAAATTGGCCAGCATATAGCTGGCCAGTTGCCGCTCGGCGCGGGTCATGCCCGGCATGGCGGCGCGCAGGTGGTCTTCCATTGGTTGGGGCTGCATGGGGTGCACTCCGCTGGCTATGCCTTAATTTTTGGCGTTCATTCTGTAACGATTGTTTCAAAAAAGAAAGAAAAGAAACATACTTGACAAAAAAACAGTCTTCGGTGCAGCCTGTTGGCAGAGTGCAGGCCATAACAGGCCAGACCGGGGTGGGTAGGATGCCGCTGCAAATGCCAGATGTTGAAAGGGCAGGGACTGTGCTGGGCTGGGATGCAGCCGGGGCGGTTGCCGCTGAGGGCGCAGGGCCTGCGGTGATTGTCATTTGTGAACATGCCTCTGCGCAGATGCTGGCACCTTGGGAGGATGTGGGGGCAGATGTTCTTGCCTCGCATGCCGCAAGTGATCCGGGGGCGCTGGGATTGGCGCGCGCACTTGGCCCGCATCTGGCGCGGGCCTGTGGCGGGGCAGAGCTGATCCATGCCCCCCATTCGCGCCTTATCTATGATCTTAATCGCAGCCCCGACAGGCCCGATGCCTGCCCCGCACATTCCGAGATTTACGCCATCCCGATGAATGCGGGTTTAAGCCCGGCAGATCGGCTTGCGCGGATGGAAGCGCTGTATCTGCCCTTCCACAATCTTGTGCGCGCACGTGTGGCGCGGGCTTTGGCGCTGGGCCAAAAGCCTGTGATTGTGACAGTGCATTCCTTCTCGCCCATCTGGCATGGGGTGGCGCGCAAGGTGGAATTCGGGGTGATTCACGATGCCATGCCTGCGCTTGCGCGCCGGATTGTGGCGCAAGCTGACGGGCTGGGGCTGGTGACGGAACTGAACGCCCCCTATTCGGCGCAAGACCATGTCACCCATACCCTGCGCCTGCATGCGCTGCCTTACGGGTTGGAAAATGCAATGCTGGAAATCCGCAATGATCTGATTGCCACGCCTCAGGCGCAAACGGCCCTTGCCGCGCGCCTGTCTGCTGTTCTGAGCCGCGCCATAGCGGATGTGGCGGAGGAGGTGGCATGCCCCGCGCTGTAATGGCCTATCTGCGCTTTGTGGAAGCGCTGAATTACCGCATTGGCCGTTTGGCCATGTGGAGCCTGTTTGTGCTGATGGCCGTGCTGGGCTGGGGCGCGATTGCGCGTGTGGGGTTTACCCCGCAAATCTGGACAGATGAAATGGCGCAATTCCTGCTTTTGGGCTATTTCATGCTGGGGGGGGCCTATGCGTTGCAGATGGGCTCTGCCGTGCGGATGGATCTGCTCTATTCGCGCTGGTCGGACAAAACCAAGGCGGCGGTGGATTGCATCACGATTTTCACGCTTCTGATCTATCTGGGCGTGTTGCTGTGGGGCGGGATTGAAAGCACCCAATTCGCCCTTGAATATGGCGAGCGGCGGCGGGGGCTGTGGCGGCCCTATATGGCCCCCATCAAGATTGCCATGTGTGTGGGGATCGTGCTGATGATCCTGCAATGCACCGCTTTTCTGATACGCGATATTGCCACCCTGCGGGGCATAAAGATTGAGGAGCGCGCGGCCTGATGCCATATGAAATGATTGCCGCGCTGATGTTCGGCTCCATGCTGGCTGTGATGCTGACGGGCCAGCGCATGTTTGGCGTGATCGGTTTTGTGGCTGTGGTGGCCGCTATCGGGCTGTGGGGCGAACGTGGCGGGCATGATCTGGCCTTCGCGCAGACGATCAAGCTGATGAACTGGTTTCCGCTGATGACGCTGCCCATGTTTATTTTCATGGGCTATGTGCTGTCGGAAAGCAAATTGGCCGATGATCTGTATCGCATGTTCCATGTCTGGTTCGGCCCTGTGCCCGGCGGGCTGGCGATTGGCACGATCCTTTTGATGGTGCTGATTTCGGCCATGAACGGGCTGTCGGTGGCGGGGATGGCCATCGGGGCCACGATCGCGCTGCCCGAACTTTTGAAGCGGCGCTATGACAAGCTGATGGTCACGGGGGTTATTCAGGCCGGATCGAGCCTTGGGATTCTGGTTCCGCCTTCGGTGGTGCTGGTGCTTTATGCCATGATCGCGCGCCAGCCGGTGACACATCTTTGGGCGGCAGGGCTGCTGCCGGGGCTGATGCTGGCGGCATTGTTCATTCTCTATATCTGGCTGCGTTGCAAGATTACCCCCAGCCTTGGCCCGGTCATAGACCCTGACGAGCTGGCCCAAGTCACGCGGGGCGAGAAATACCGCCTGCTGCTGGCGGGGCTGATGCCTTTGGGGATTTTCGCGGTGATGATGGTGCCGTTCGTGCTGGGCTATACGCGGCTGGTGGAAAGCTCTGTCGTGGGCGCGCTGGCGGCGCTGGCGGTCAGTCTGGCGAAGGGGCGGATGACATGGGCCATTCTGGAAAGCTGCACCAAGAAAACGCTGGCGATTTCATGCATGTTTTTGTGGATCATCCTTGCCGCCCTTGCCTTTGGCGCGGTGTTTGACGGGCTGCGCGCGGTGGATTTCGTGCGTGCGCTGTTTATGGAAAATCTGGGCCTTGGGCGCTGGGAAATCCTGATCCTGATGCAGATTTCCTTTATCCTGATGGGCATGTTTCTGGATGATACGGCGATGCTGGTGATCGTGGCCCCCCTCTATGTGCCCATCGTGCGGATGCTGGAATTCGATCTGATCTGGTATGGCGTGCTCTATACGATCACCTGCCAGATTGCCTATATGACCCCGCCTTTTGGCTATAACCTGTTCCTGATGCGCGCCATGGCCCCGAAAGAGGTGTCTTTGGGCGATATCTACCGCTCGATCATTCCCTTTGTGGGGGTGATGATATGCGGGCTGGGGCTGGTGATGGCCTTTCCGCAAATCGCGCTCTGGCTGCCGGGCGTGCTGTTTCCCTGAAATCTGACCAAGAGCGCGGGAAACGCGCCTTTAACCCCAACCGGAAGGAAAAGACCATGACCACCACGACAAGACGGAAGTTTCTGACCACAGGCGCGCTGGGTGGCGCTGCCGCCCTTGCCGCCCCTGCGGTTCATGCCCAAGCGCCGATCCGCTGGCGGTTGCAAACCTATGCAGGTGCGGCGCTGGGCGCGCAGGTGGCCAAGCCCGCGATTGACATGTTCAACGCCATTGCCGGCGATGAGATGCAGATTGACCTCTTTTATGCTGACCAGCTTGTGCCCACGGAAGAGCTGTTCCAAGCCATGCAGCGCGGCACGATTGACGCGGTGCAATCAGATGATGACAGTATGGCAGGCCCGACCGAGGTAACGGTCTTTGGCGGCTATTTCCCTTTCGCCAGCCGCTATTCGCTGGATGTGCCCGCATTGTTCAATGATTGGGGTCTCAATGAGATATGGGCCGAAGAATATGCCAAAGTTGGGGTGAAGCATATCTCGGCAGGCAGCTGGGACCCGTGCCATTTTATCACCTCTTCGCCCATCACCTCGCTGGCCGAATTGCAGGGCAAGCGGGTGTTCACCTTCCCCACCGCAGGGCGCTTCCTGTCGCAATTCGGGGTGGTGCCGGTAACAGTGCCATGGGAAGATGTGGAAATCGCGCTGCAAACCCGCGAGATTGACGGGGTGGCATGGTGCGGCATAACCGAGGCCTATGAGGTGGGCTGGGCCGATATTTGCAGCCATTTCCTGACCAACAATATCTCTGGCGCGTGGATTGGCCATTTCTTTGCCAATATGGACCGCTGGAACGAGTTGCCAGAGCATTTGCGCAATCTGATGGCCACCTGTTTCGAGCAGTCGCATTATTACCGCCAGCATTGGTATTGGGCCGGGGAGGCGCGGTTGCGCACTGAAGGCGACAAGCTGGAGCTGACATCCATCCCGGATGCGGAATGGGCCACTGTTGAAGCGGCGGCGCGTGAATTCTGGGCAGAGATTGCGGCGGAATCCGAGACCAAGGCCAAGGTTGTCGAGATTTTCCGCGCCTATAATGCGGCGATGGACAAGGCCGGGCGGCCATATCGCTATTCCTGAGCGCGGCTTTGACTGACACCGGGGGGGGGGGGGGGGGCCCCCCCCCCCCCCCC
>JAIUNA010000242.1 GCA_022565265.1 Roseinatronobacter sp.
AGGGGGGCTGTCTGCCCCCCTCACCAGCCCCGCAAGGGGGCTGGTTTCACCCCCCGAGGATATTTGTACCAAGGTGAATGGGCAATGAGTGGCTTTGTGTCTTTTGTCGGCTCTGGCCCCGGCGACCCTGACTTGCTGACGCTGAAGGCGGTGGCGCGGCTGAAAGCGGCGGATGCGGTGCTGTTTGATGATCTCTCTACCGGGGCCATGCTGGGGCATGTGGGGCCGGGGGCGGAATTGGTGGCCGTTGGCACGCGCGCGGGCAGGCCCTCGCCCAAGCAAGACCATGTGAGCCGCTTGTTGGTGGAGTATGCGGCAGGCGGGGCGCGGGTGGTGCGGCTGAAATCGGGCGACCCGTGCATTTTCGGGCGGCTGGAGGAGGAAATCATCGCCTGCCGCGCGGCGGGGATAGGGTTTGAGGTGATCCCCGGTGTGAGCTCTGCCAGTGCGGCGGCGGCGGCGGCAGGCATTCCGCTGACGCGGCGCGAAAGCGCGCGGCGCGTGCAATTTGTGACGGGCCATGACATGCGCGGTGCTTTGCCTCAGGGGCTGCATATGGCAGCCCTTGCCGATCCTGAGGCGACAACAGTGGTGTTCATGCCCAAGCGCACTTTTGCGGAACTGGCGGCAGGGGTGATTGCGGCGGGCCTGCCCCCCCAGACGCCTGCGCTTTTGGCCGAGAATGTAAGCCATCCCGACCAGCGCCTGACGCGTTCCACCGTTGCGGAACTGGCGGCTGTGCTGATCGCTGAGCATAGTGCCGCGCCTGCGGTGATCCTGTATGGCCCTTTGGCGGAGGCAGGCGCATGATTGATCTGCACCTTATCGGCATTGGCACAGGCAATCCCGACCACCTGACGCGCGAGGCGATTCGGGTGCTGAATGGTGCTGATTTGCTGCTTGTGCCGCAGAAAGGCGATGACAAGGCCGATCTGGCCGATTTGCGCCGCATGATTTGCGCGCAGGTGCTGGAACACGATGTGCCGATCGTGGGTTTTGATGTGCCAACCCGTGCCGCGGATCGCCCCTATCTGGACGCCGTGAATGACTGGCATGATGCCATAGCCGAATGCTGGCGCGCCAAGATTGCCGAGCATTTGCCACGGGGCGGCCATGTGGGGCTGATGGTCTGGGGCGATCCGTCGCTTTATGACAGCAGCCTGCGCATTGCCGCGCGGCTGCCAGCAGCGGGGCTGCCCATGCGCACTCATGTTGTGCCGGGGATCACCAGTTTGCAGGTTCTGACCGCCGCGCATGGCATTGCGCTGAGCCGGCTGGCCGGGCCTGTGACGATTACCACAGGGCGGCGCTTGCGTGATACGGGCTGGCCCGATGGGGCCGAGCGCGTGGCGGTCATGCTGGATAACGGCGGCGCGTTCGAGGTGCTGGAGGGGGATGACTATTTCATATGGTGGGGTGCCTATCTGGGCATGGCCGCGCAGATGCTGATCTCTGGCCCTTTGCGCAATGTGGCAGGCGAGATACTGGCGCGCCGTGCGCAAGCCCGCGCCGCGCAGGGCTGGATCATGGATATCTACCTGATAGAGCGGCGCCGCGCCCGCTGCCATGAGCCTGCGGCCTGAAGCTGTATCTTGTGGTGCGGGCCTTTGCGCAGGCGCGGCATCTGGTGCCAAGATGTCGCAGGCGGTTTGGCGTTAATCTGCCCTGCACTTGATCTGTATCAACATGATAGCGTCCTCTCTGCGATATCCTTGGGGCACCGGTCAGAGACTCGCACATACGGCATATGGTGTCCCGCATCTGCAAGTATGGGTGGGCTCGCCGGCAACACGTCTGGAGGGACATATGATCCACAAAACCACCTCACGCGTCATCGCTTCGCTGTTCGGGGCCGCATTGGCCACTGGCGCGGCATTTGCTGATGACATGGCCTCTTACACTGACATGTTCGAGCCTCTGCCAGCACTGCCGCCGATCCCGGCTGCAAATTCGCTGACAGCCGAGAAGATCGAGCTTGGCAAAATGCTGTTCTTTGAACCGCGCATCTCTGGCTCTGGCGTTATCAGTTGCGCCACCTGCCACAACCCCGCTTTGGGCTGGTCAGACCGTATCCCCACTGCCGTGGGCCATGATGGGCAGGTTGGCAATCGCAACACGCCCACTGTGCTGAATTCTGGCTTTCTGACCTCGCAATTCTGGGATGGGCGCGAGCCTGATCTGGAAGGGCAGGCGCTTGGCCCGATTCAGGCCGAGATCGAGATGAACATGGATCTGGAAGCCGCCATCCGGCGCCTGAAAGAGTTTGACATCTATCATCAGCATTTCGCCGCTGCCTTCCCCGGCGATGATGACCCGATCAATGCGCAGAATATCGCAGATGCGATTGCCAGTTTTGAACGCACGCTGAATACGCCCAATTCGCCCTTTGACCGCTATCTTCGCGGCGATGTGGGCGCGATGAGTGTGGCGCAGGTAGAGGGGATGAAACTGTTTGTCGATGCCGGTTGTGTGGCTTGCCACAATGGCCCGGCGCTGACAGATGGCAATTTTCATCGGTTCGAGCTGCCCGGTTCCAAGGATGAGGGCCGTTTCCTTGTGACGGGCGATGACTTCGACATGTTCGCCTTCCGCACACCAACGCTGCGCAATGTGGCTGTCACCTATCCGTATTTCAACAACGGCTCGGTGGATGACCTGCGCGATGCGGTGCAGTTGATGGGCCAGCAGATGCTGGGGCAGGATTTTGCCGAGGATGAGTTGGAAAATCTTGTAGCCTTCATGCATGCGCTGACGGGTGAAATGCCGAATGTCACCATCCCGGCACTGCCATAAGGCAAAACAGGCCAGCCCGCGCCCCCCGCGCGGGCTGGCCCCCCGTTGCAAGACGCGACCAGCCATATGCCCCGTTTCAGCTATGCCATCCCCAAGGCGTCAGAGATCACGCCGAAATCGGCTTTTCTCAGCCGCCGCAGCCTGTTGGCAGGCATGGGGGCCGGGCTTGGCCTGACGGCCTTCCCCGCCCTTGGCCGTGCCTTGCCGGAATTCACCCAAGGCCCTTTTTCTACGGATGAGGCTCTGACCAGCCGCGAGGTGGCCACGGGTTATTGCAATTTTTTCGAATTTGGCCCCGCCAAGGATGACCCTGCCAAACATGCCCATGCGCTTGTGACAGATCCTTGGTCGGTCACGCTGGATGGGCTGGTAGACAGGCCCGGCCCGATTGCGCTGGAAGATATGCTTGCGCGGTTCCCGCTGGAAGAGCGCATTTACCGCCTGCGCTGCGTCGAGGCATGGTCGATGGTCATTCCATGGCTGGGCTTTCCGCTGGCCGATCTTCTGGCCCATGCGGGTGTGCAATCGGGCGCGCGCTATGTGCGGTTTGAAAGCTTTGATGATCTGGGTATAATACCCCCCGCTGCCAAAGGGTTGCTGGAGTGGCCCTATACTGAAGGTTTGCGTCTGGATGAGGCCTTGCACCCGCTGACGATTCTGGCTGTGGGCATGTATGGCGCTTCTATGCCCAACCAGTATGGCGCGCCCATCCGGCTGGTGGTTCCGTGGAAATACGGGTTCAAATCCATCAAATCCATTCGCCGCATCTCGCTTCTGGCAGAACAGCCTTTGCCCACATGGCACGCCAAATCCCCGCGCGAATACGGGTTTTATGCCAATGTGAACCCCACAGTACGCCACCCGCGCTGGCATCAGGCAACAGAGCGGCGCTTGCACGATGGCGGGCGCATCCGCACCGAAATGTTCAACGGTTATAGCGAACAGGTGGCGGCGCTTTATGCGGGCATGGATCTGGAAACCTTTTACTGATGCAGGCCCGCAAAACTGCCAACGCCTTGGCTTGGGCCTTTTGGCTGGGGGGCGCTTTGCCCGGTCTGTGGCTGGGCTGGCGCTATCAGGCCGGACAGTTGGGTGTCATGCCCCATGAGGTAGTGTTGCACCAGACAGGCCGGTTTGCGCTACTGGCGCTGATGGCCACGCTTGCGCTTGGGTTTGTGCAATGGCTGGTCACATGGCGCCCGCTTTATGGCGCGCGCAGGCCGCTGGGTGTGTGGACGTTTCTTTATGCCAGCGCGCATGGCGCGATCTGGTTCTGGCTGGATCAGGGGGGCGTGCTGGAATTTGCCCTGACCGAGATGCGCGAGATGGCGCATGTGAAACTGGGGCTGGCCGCGCTGGCGCTGATGCTGCCGCTGGCGCTGACATCGGTAGATGCCGCGCCGCGCCTGATTGGGTTGAAGCTGTGGAAACGGCTGCATCTGCTGGTCTGGCCCGCCGCCGTGATCGTGATTGCCCATGCTTGGGTGGTGTCGCGGTTTGAAAATCGGCTTGTCATCTTTCTGACAGGGGTGGTGTTGTTTTTGATGGCCACGCGGGCTTATGCGGCATGGCGCGCGGCCCGCCGCCAAGGCTAGATGTTCATCTCTGCGCGCGGGTTGTGCCATGAAGGGCCGATCTGCGGGGGGTGGGGACATTGGAGAAGCGCGCCAAGCGAGGAATCAAGGCCGAAGGCCGCCGCGCATCACTGTGTAATTGCGCCCCTTCGAGAAGGCATCACACACACCACAGGGCAGCGCCCGAACGCGGGTGGGCGCTCTGACATCTGTGGTCTGCACTTTATGGCACAATCCCCCGTGACCTCGATCCCCGCGCTTGTGGCAGCAAAGCGCCCGCCCAGGGGGCGGTCGGGCGCTGCCCGGGGGGGCTTCGCCCCCTGTTAACCGGGCTTGGTGCGGGGATTGGCCGGGGAAAGAGTGAATGTCGCCTAAATGCTCCCAGCCGTCATAGTCTATCGTGTGTCAGCTGGCAAACACTGGGGAGTTTTCCACCTGCTCAAAGCTCCCGCCATGAGGGGCGGCGCTGCGGGGGGTGGGGACATTGGAGCAGCGCGCCAAGCGCGGAATCAAGGCCGAAGGCCGCCGCGCATCGCTGGGCCGCCCCCCGGCACAGCGATTTGGCTGCAACCTGCGCATA
Organism: Roseinatronobacter sp.; assembly: GCA_022565265.1. Lineage (GTDB taxonomy): Bacteria > Pseudomonadota > Alphaproteobacteria > Rhodobacterales > Rhodobacteraceae > Roseinatronobacter. The sequence goes on from JAIUNA010000242.1 coordinate 4,948, forward strand.
GCCTATATTTCGTTCGGACTTGACCAGCATAAACCGCTTAGCCCCGCTGATGGATCGCCGCACCGCGGCCCAGCAATGCGCGGCTTTGC
>JAIUNA010000243.1 GCA_022565265.1 Roseinatronobacter sp.
GGGAACGCTACTGGCAAATTGCCTTGGGGCGGGGATGAGCGGGTAGCTGGCAACTCTCCCTTTGTCATCGCATGCGCAGGCGCTCTGGAGGACGGGGTTTTGCGGCGGTTTCACCACATTCTCGATGGTTTCGCTTGAACTGGTGTTTCTGGCTCAGGCCGCGGCCTTGCTTGCCTTGGGTTATGCCATCCTGTCACTTGCGCTTTGGTTGGCTTTTGCCAGTGCTGGCAAGCGGCTGGGCAGAGTTGCGCAATGATCGTTCCAGTTCACCTGGCCCAAATATCCCCAGGGGGGTGAATTGCGGCAAAGCCGGGCAAGGGGGGCGCGGGCGCCCCCCTTGCCCGGCCTGCAAGCCGCGCGGGGTCTGAGGTCAGATATTCTCGACCTGCGGCATGCCCATCACATGATAACCGCCATCGACATGGATGATTTCCCCTGTCGTATAGGCCCCATAGTCCGAGGCCAGATAGACAGCCGTTCCGCCTACGCTTTCAAGCGTTGCATTGGATCGCAAGGGGGCATTGGCCTCGGCATGGCGAAAGGTTTTGCGCGCGCCACCAATCGCGGCTCCGGCCAGGGTTTTCATCGGGCCGGGGCTGATGGCGTTTACCCGAATGCCCTCGCTCCCCAGATCGCTGGCCAGATAGCGCACCGAGGATTCGAGCGCGGCTTTTGCCACGCCCATAACGTTATAAAATGGTGTCACCTTGTTTGACCCCTGAAATGTCAGGGTCAGCAGCGTGCCGCCATTGGGCATCATCTCAGCCGCGCGGCGGCCAAGATCGATAAAGCTGTAGCAAGAGATTTCCAGCGAATGCTTGAAATTCGCCCGGCTCGTATCGCGAAAGCGGCCTGTCAATTCGGCTTTGTCCGAAAAGGCTATGGCATGCACCAGAAAATCCATCGCCCCCCAGCGCGCTTTCAGTGCCGCGAAAGCGGCATCAAGCGAGGCTTCGTTGGTGACATCCACATCCAGCAGCAGGTCTGACCCGACAGAGGCCGCCAGCGGTTCCACCCGCTTGCCAAAAGCCTCGCCCTGATAGCTGAAAGCAAGCTCTGCGCCCTGATCGGCCATCGCCTGTGCAATTCCCCACGCGATCGAGCGTTCATTGGCAACGCCCATGATCAGCCCGCGTTTGCCTGCCATCAAGCCTGTCATCATCGCCCCCTTAGCCGCGATAGGCGCTCATGATGAGCGTCGCATTGGTTCCGCCAAAGCCAAAGCTGTTGGAGAGAACTGAATCCAGTTCTACATTCTCCACCAGTGCTGTGGCGATTTCACCGGGGCGGATGGCCGGGTCAAGCTCTCGTACATTGGCCGAGGCCGTGATGAACTTGCCTTGCATCATCAGCAGCGAATAGATGGCCTCTTGCACGCCAGTTGCACCAAGGCTGTGGCCTGTCAGCGATTTCGTGGATGAAATGGGGGGCACATTGCCTTCGCCGAAAATCCGCCGGATCGCTTCCACCTCCGTCACATCGCCTGCGGGGGTAGATGTGCCATGCGCGTTGATATAGCTTACCTTGCGCCCCTCTGGCAGCGTGTCCAGCGCCAGCCGCATCGACCGCTCGCCCCCTTCACCGGAGGGGGCCACCATGTCATATCCGTCAGATGTTGCGCCATACCCTGTCACTTCGGCGTAAATCTTCGCGCCGCGTGCTTTGGCATGTTCCAGTTCTTCCAGAACCAGCACGCCCCCCCCGCCACCAATCACGAACCCGTCGCGCGTGGCATCAAAGGCGCGTGCGGCGGTTTCCGGTGCGTCATTATATTTCGACGACATCGCGCCCATTGCGTCAAACAGGCAAGACAGCGTCCAGTCCAGCTCTTCGCCGCCGCCTGCAAAAATGATGTCCTGCTTGCCCATCTGGATCAGCTCTGCCGCATTGCCGATGCAATGCGCGCTGGTGGAACAGGCCGAGGTGATGGAATAATTCACGCCCTTGATCTTGAAGGGTGTGGCCAGACAGGCCGAGTTTGTGGAGGACATGCAGCGCGTGACCATGAACGGCCCCATGCGCTTTGGGCTGCCCTTTTCGATCACGATCTGATGGGCCTGAAACAGGTTCGAGGTGGATGGCCCGCCAGACCCCATGATAAGGCCCGTGCGCGGGTTGGACACATCGCTCTCTTCCAGCCCGGAATCGGCGATCGCCTGTTCCATGGATAGGAAGTTATACGCCGCACCCGCCCCCATGAAGCGCAGGTTGCGCTTGTCGATATGGTCTTCCAGCACGATCTGGGGCTTGCCATGCACCTGGCTGCGAAAGCCGTGTTCGGCATATTCCGGTGAAAACACAATCCCAGAGCGCCCGTCACGCAGGCTTTGTGCCACTTCCGTGGCGGAATTCCCGATGGGCGAGATGATCCCCAGCCCGGTAATGACAACACGACGCATCATGCCCCCCCAAATAACTTTTGTCTTGTCTGTCTAGGACAGCGCTGCTGTCGGGGCAAGCCTGTAGCCATGCCCCGGTTTCATGATCTCAGACGCCATCGCGCGCGGGAATGCGCTGCAAGAGCGGCATGAGGGCTGCCATTTCCGGCCCATGTGCCTGCCCTGTCAGCGCCTTGCGCAACGGCATGAACAGCCCCTTGCCCTTGCGCCCGGGGGTGGCCTTCACAGCGGTTGTCCATTCGGCCCAAGCCTCTGGCCCATAGGGCGGGGGCGGCAGCAATTGTAGCGCCTGCGCCACGAAATCTGCGTCTTCCGGGGCGATATCGGGGGCTGCGCCATCGCGGCACAGTGCCCACCATGCGCCCAGATCATCCAGTTTCGTTATATTCTCCCGCGCGACGTCCCAAAAGGCTGGCGCCAGATCATCGGGCACGCCCAAGCGCGCAATCTCGGCTTGCACAGCCGAAAAGGGGCGCGCTTGCAGATCGGCGCGTGTCAGTGGCCACAGGTCTTCGGGATCGAATTTCGTGGGGGCCGCGCCGAATTGCGACAGATCAAAGCCTTCTGCAATCTCGTCGAGTGTCAGGCGCAATTCAACCGGCTGGCTGGAGCCAAGCCGCGCCATCAGCGACAACAGGGCCGCCGGTGTTACCCCTTGTGCGCGCAGGTCGCGCAGCGACAATGTGCCCAGCCGTTTTGACAGCGCCTCGCCCTGCGCGCCTGTCAGAAGCGAGTGATGGGCAAAGCCGGGGGCCGTGCCGCCCAAAGCCTCGATAATCTGGATTTGTGTTGCGGTATTTGTCACATGGTCAGACCCGCGCACGATATGGGTAACGCCCATATCCATATCATCCACCACCGAGGCCAACGTATATAGCACTTGCCCATCCGCACGGATAAGCACCGGATCAGAGACGCTGGCCGCATCTATCGACAGCGCACCCAGAATGCCATCTTCCCAGTCGATGCGCGTCTGGTTCAGCAAAAAGCGCCAATAGCCCGCACGATCGGCGCGCAGTGTGATTTTGGCCGCATCATCAAGATTGAGCGCTGCGCGATCATATACAGGGGGGCGGCCCATATTGAGTTGCTTCTTGCGCTTGAGATCCAGCTCGCCCGGCGTCTCGAAACATTCATAAAACCGCCCGTCAGCGCGCAGCTTGTCTGCGGCGGCGGTGTAGCGCTCCAGCCGCTTGGATTGCTGCTCTATCCTGTCCCATGTCAGGCCCAGCCATTCCAGATCCTGCTGGATGGCGTCAATGTATTCCTGCTTCGAGCGTTCCTGATCGGTATCATCCAGCCGCAGGATGAATTCTCCGCCCGATTTGCGCGCAATCATGTAATTGAACAGCGCTGTGCGCAGATTACCGATATGCAGGTAGCCTGTGGGCGAGGGGGCAAAGCGGGTGACAATGCTCGTCATGGCGGAAAACCTCCGGAAAACCAGCCCTCCTCTTTCACAAGCCCCGCCGCAGTGCAAGGGCTGCGCCGCATTCGGCGCATGCTCACAGTTGCGCCACATGGCAGAAATGCGGATTTTTGCCCAAGACAGGCGGGCCTTGGGGCGGTAGACTCGGCCCAAGAGGTCTGAGATAGCGCCGTGACGGAGGGAAATATGCGTCTGATCAAAGCGTTTGTCGCCATGCTGTTGGGGTTGGGTCTGCTGATCATCGCGGCCATGCTGCTTTTGCCTGCCGAGCGTATTGCACAGATCGCAGCGCAGCAATTTCAGGCGAGTACCGGGCGGAGTTTGCAGATTAGCGGCGAGGTGCGGCCCAGTTTTTACCCGGTTATCGGTGCCACGGCGCGGGATGTGCAGATCGGCAATCCCGCTTGGGCAGGGGCAGGGCCGATGCTGAGCACTGATAGCATGGATATCGGGCTTGATCTGGCGGGGCTGTTGCGGGGTGATATCCTGATCGAGCGCGTGGTACTGCAAACGCCGCGCCTGCACCTTATCCGTGATAGCCAAGGGCGCATGAATTGGGATTTCACGCCAGAGGCGCGCCCTGTGCCTGACGCGCCAGCAGAGCAGGCGGCCGCGCGCCAGATTTCACTGGGAGAGGCGCGTATCGCCAATGGCAGCCTGCGCTATGAAGATGCGCAATCGGGCACTGTGCTTGTGCTGGAAGGGCTGGAGGCCAGCTTGGGCATGCCCGCGCTTGATGGGCCTGCGGAACTTGTGGCGTCTGGCCTGCTCAATGGCCAGCCCTTCGATCTGCGCGCCCAGACCGAAGATGTCGCGCGCCTGCGCTCTGGTGCGGTGGCCCCTGTGACAGTAGAGGGCATGGCCGCTGGCGCAAAACTGTCATTTTCCGGGCGGTTTGGCTGGAGCAATCTGGAACTGGACGGGCAAATCAGCACCGAGATTCCCGCTCTGCGCCCTGTGCTGCAACTGGCTGGGCAAGCGGGTGATGAAATGGCGCGCGCCTATTTGCCCCTTGGGCTGAGCGGGCGGATTACCCGCACTGCCGATGGTGGGATTTACACCCGCGAGGCGCAATTTCGGGCCGGTGGGGTGCGGCTGTCAGGGGGGCTTGATCTGTTGCCGGGGGCGGACCGTGCGCGCCTCACAGGCCAGATTGCGGGGGATGTGCTGGATTTGCGCAGCGCACGCACTGGCCA
>JAIUNA010000244.1 GCA_022565265.1 Roseinatronobacter sp.
AGAAGAACAGGCGGCTTATATCCGGCAGATTGCCCACCAGCGCACCGCCATAGCGCGCTTTGGCGCGGTAGTCTGTCACTGCCGCGCTGACGGCGGCCACAAGGCGCAGATCGCCCAAGGGTTTGACAAGAAAATCATGCGCGCCCTTGCGGGTGGCATCTATGGCCCTGTCCACGGTGCCATCGGCGGTGATGACAATGATCCGCGTTCGGGGCGCAGTTGCCAGCAGATCATCAATCAGGGCCATGCCATCCATATCAGGCAGCATCAGATCCAGCAGCACGACAGGCGGGCGGTGGGTATCGAACTTCTCCAATGCCGCCGCCCCGGATTCGGCGCAGATAACACGATAACCGGTTTTGTTCAGAATCGTGCTGTAAAGCATTTGCAGGGATGGGGTATCTTCAACCAGCAACACTTCGGGGGGTTGAGAGACTGCGGGTTTCATGGTGCTGTGGCCCGCAGGTTGCGGATGGCTTGGGCAATGTCTGTGCTGGCCTCGGCCAGATGGGTGCGCAGCTCTGCGCTGATTTCACGCTCCCCGATCCCTTCACACAGGCTGGCCAATTGTTCTGCCCCGATGGCCAGTGCCAAGCCACGCAATTCATGCAAGGCGCGGCGTTGCTGCGCCAGCCCCGCGGTTTGGGGCATATCGCGCAACACACTGGCGCAGCGCTCAAAATCTGCGGGTAACTGGTCTTGCAGGGCATCGCCCGCAAGAGTGATCATGTATCGGACAAGATGTGTATCGAATTGGCGCAGGGGCATGATTGAAAAACTGTCGCGCGAAAAAAACAGGTGAAAACTCATGCCGGGGCAAGGAGGCCCCGGCATGGTGCAACCATAAGCCGAGTTTACGGCGGTTTTCAACAGGTGTTCAGGCGCGTGCCGGGTTATTTCTGCGCATAGCCCAAGCTTTGCAGCGCAAGCTTGATTTCATCCAGAATGGCCGGGTCATCAATTGTTGCAGGCATCTTGAAGGGCTGGCTATCGGCAATCGCCACCATCGTGCCGCGCAGGATTTTGCCAGAGCGGGTTTTGGGCAGGCGATCCACCACAACGGCCAGCTTGAACGCAGCCACCGGGCCGATCTGGTCGCGCACCAGTTTGACGCAATCTTTCACAATATCGGCGGGCGCGCGGGTTGCGCCCTTGTTGAGGCACAAAAACCCTAGCGGCAACTGGCCCTTCAACTCGTCCCCAACGCCTATGACAGCGCATTCGGCCACATCGGGATGGCTGGCCAGCACCTCTTCCATTGCGCCTGTGGACAGGCGGTGTCCGGCCACATTGATCACATCATCTGTGCGCGCCATGATATAGACATAGCCATCTTCATCCATATAGCCCGCATCGCCCGTGGCATAATAGCCGGGGAATTGATCCAGATAGCTTTTGCGAAACCGCGCCTCGGCATTCCAGAGGTTGGGCAATGTGCCCGGTGGCAGTGGCAGCTTGATCGCAATCGCACCCAATGTGCCGGGGGCAACCGGGTGGCCGCCTTCATCCAGAACCCGAATATCATAGCCCGGCATGGCCACGGCAGGAGAGCCGAGTTTCACCGGCAGTGCCTCGAACCCCATGGGATTGGCGGCAATGGCCCAGCCCGTCTCTGTTTGCCACCAATGGTCGATCACAGGCACGTTAAGCTGGTTTTGCGCCCAGATAATCGTATCAGGATCGGCCCGTTCCCCCGCCAGATAGACGGTTTTCAGGCAGGACAGATCATATTTGCCCACATATTCTCCCAATGGGTCTTCGCGTTTGACAGCGCGGAAGGCGGTTGGGGCAGTAAAAACGCTTTTGACATTATGTTCGGAAATTACCCGCCAGAATGTGCCTGCATCGGGGGTTCCCACGGGCTTGCCCTCGAAAACTATGGTGGTGTTGCCCGCAATCAGGGGCGCATAGCAGATATAGCTATGGCCCACGACCCAGCCCACATCAGACGCCGCCCAGAACACTTCGCCCGGATTGACATTGTAGATATTCTTCATCGACCAGTTCAGCGCCACCAGATGCCCAGCTGTGGCGCGGATTACGCCCTTGGGCTGGCCCGTTGTGCCAGAGGTGTACAGCACATAGGCGGGATGGCTGCCCTCAACGGGGACGCATTCGGCAGGGGTTGCACCTGCCACAAATTCCGCCCAGCCATGGTCGCGCCCGGCCACCAGATCGCATTGCAGCGCATCGCGCTGCAAGACCACGCAGAAATCGGGCTTGTGGCTGGCCTCTGCTATCGCATTGTCCAGCAGCGGCTTATAGGCCACCACGCGCCCCGGCTCTATCCCGCAAGAGGCCGCAATAATGCACTTGGGCTGCGCATCATTGATCCGCACCGCCAGTTCATGCGCGGCAAAGCCCCCGAACACCACCGAATGAATAGCCCCAAGCCGCGCACAGGCCAGCATGGCCATCAGTGCCTCTGGCACCATGGGCATGTAAATCAGCACGCGGTCGCCCTTGGTGATGCCTTGGGCGGCCATTGCGCCCGCCAGTGCTGCGACACGGTCGCGCATTTCCGCATAGGTCAGTTTGGTGATGCTGTCTGTCACCGGGCTGTCATGGATCACGGCCACCTGATCACCGCGCCCGGACTCCACATGGCGGTCAAGCGCATTCCAGCAAGTATTGACCATGCCATCGCGGAACCACTCATATAGCGGTGCGTTATCATCAAACAGCGCTTTGGTGGGGGGCGTGTGCCAGTCGATCGCCTGCGCTTGCTCCATCCAGAAGCCGTTTGGATCGGAGATGGATTTCTGGTGCAGATCGGCGTAGCGCATGCGTGTTCCTCCCAAGATGCAGCTCTGGGCAAGGCATAGACGACAGCATAACGACCGCGCAATGCCTGTTAACGGCAACAGCCCTGCGCATAGGGGGAAAGTTTGCAGAATCAGCACAGGATTTCTGCAAAACTTTGCAAATACATGCGGATTGGCGAATATTTTGGGGCGGTGCGGGCCGGGTTTGCAAACCCGGCCCGCACGTTAGCCGTATTGTGCCACAGGTGTTCCGGCCAGTGCCGACATGTTCAGCAATCCCCGCGCGGTGATGGAGGGGGTAACGATATGCGCCGTATTGCCCATGCCCATCAGAATCGGCCCCACTTCCAGCGCGCCACCGCGTGTTTTCAAAATGTTGCGCACCCCGCTTGCGGCATCTGTATTCGAGAAGATGAGCACATTTGCAGGCTCTGCAAAGCGCGCATTCGGCATCAGCCTTGCGCGCAGTTCAGGTTCCAGCGCTGCATCGACATGCATTTCGCCCTCGTAATCGAAATCCACGCCGCGCGCGTCCAGAATCTCCAGCGCAGCGCGCATATTGCGCCCCGATGGGGTATCGAGATTGCCAAACTGGCTGTGAGAGCAAAGCGCCACCTTGGGCGTAACCCCAAAGCGGCGCACATGGCGCGCGGCACCGATGGCGGTTTGGGCAATCTGTTCGGGGGTGGGATTGGGGTGAACCTGCGTATCGGCCACAAAAAGATTGCCCTCTTGCTGAATCAGCAGCGAGAGCGCGCCCACAGGGTGACGTTCGGCATTGCCAAGTATCTGGCTGACATAGTTCAAATGCCACAAAAACTGCCCGAATGTACCGCAGATCAGGCTATCGGCATCGCCCCTGTGCACCATGATCGCGCCAATCGCGGTGGTATTGGTGCGCAAGATCGCGCGCGCCAGATCGGGGGTTACGCCGCTGCGCTGCATCAGCACATGATAGCTTTGCCAGTAATCGCGGTAGCGGGGGTCATCTTGCGGATTGACCAGTTCAAAATCCCGCCCCGGCTTGATGGACAGCCCCGCGCGCTCCAGCCGCATTTCCACCACATCGGGGCGGCCAATCAGGATGGGCACTTCGGTCGTTTCTTCCAGCATGGCAGAGGCCGCGCGCAAAACGCGCTCATCTTCGCCTTCGGCAAAGACAATCCGGCGTGATGCTGCGCGCGCGGCTTCAAACACCGGGCGCATGATCATGGCCGAACGGAAGACAGAGGCATCCAGCCCCGCCTTATACGCCGCCAGATCGGGGACAGGCCGCTTGGCCACGCCCGATTCCATTGCAGCCTTGGCCACGGCACTGGCCACCACACCCATCAGGCGGGGATCAAAGGGTTTGGGGATCAGATAATCAGGGCCAAAACTGAGTTGTTCGCCTTTATAGGCGGCGGCGGCCTCTGCGCTGGTGGTGGCGCGGGCGAGGGCGGCAATCCCTTCCACACAGCCAATTTGCATGGCGTCATTTATCTCTGTCGCGCGCACATCCAGCGCGCCGCGGAAGATGAACGGAAAGCACAGAACATTATTAACCTGATTGGGGAAATCCGAACGCCCTGTAGCCATGATCGCATCTGGCGCAACCGCGCGCACGGCATCTGGCAGGATTTCGGGCGTGGGATTGGCCAGCGCAAAGATGATGGGGCGTGCGGCCATGCGCGCCACTTGCTCTGGCTTCAGCACGCCGGGGCCAGAGAGGCCCAGAAACAGATCCGCCCCATCAATCACATCATCCAGACTGCGCTTGTCTGTGGCTTGGGCAAAGGCGGCTTTCTGGGGGTTCATATCTTCGGCCCGGCCTGCATAGACCAGCCCATGAATATCGCACAGCCAGATATTTTCGCGCTTTACCCCCAGTTTGACCAGCATGTTCAGGCAAGCAATCCCGGCAGCACCGCCACCGGTGGAAACGATCTTGATATCCTCAAACCGTTTGCCCGCAACCAGCAGCGCATTTGTGGCCGCAGCCCCCACCACAATCGCAGTTCCGTGCTGGTCATCATGGAAGACGGGAATGCCCATGCGTTCGCGGCAAATCCGCTCTACGATAAAGCAATCGGGCGCCTTGATATCTTCCAGATTGATCGCGCCAAAGGAGGTGTCCAGCGCGCAACCGATTGCTGCCAGCTTTGCGGGGTCGGATTCGTTCAGTTGAATGTCAAAACAATCTATATTGGCGAATTTCTTAAACAAAACCGCCT
>JAIUNA010000245.1 GCA_022565265.1 Roseinatronobacter sp.
GCGCAACTGGGCGCGGGCAAAGGCCTCGAACTCATCCACATAGAACTGATAATTGGTGAACAGGATATGGTTTTGAAAATGCTCTGGCGCTGTGGCCGTATAATGGGAGAGCCGCGCCAGCGAGTAATCCACGCGCTGCGCCGAAAACAGCGCCAGCGGGCGCGAACCATCGTCATTGAGCGTGCGCTCGCCATTGACGATATCGTCATTCGTTGTCGCCAGATCGGGCACATCGAACACATCGCGCAGCGACAGCGCCAGATCACCATTGTCAGGCAGTTGCACATCCCCCCGCCCGGCCATGGCAAAATGCAGCGGAATGGGCGTAATGGATGGGCCAATCGTAACAGGCACGCCGTGGCTTTGGATCAAAAGCGCAATTTGCTGGCGCAGGTAATGGCGGAACAGATCGGGGCGGGTGACAGTTGTCGCATAGGTTCCCGGCTCTGCCACATGCCCAAAGCTCAGGCGCGAATCGATCTGATCATAGCGCGATGTCTCAAACCGGATTTCGGGGTAGAAAGCGCGAAACCGCGCGGGCGCCTGTGTCCCGCCGACAAGGCCATTGAACGCAGCGATCAAAAAACCCGTGGCATTTGCATAAAGCTCTTCAAGATGCGCGACAGCGGCATCTGGATCGGTGAAAGAGACATGCTCTGCCGTGGCGGGCATCATAATGGAGAGCTGTGTTGTGAGCATGATCTGAAATATCCTTGTCATCTTCAAGTCGCGGCAATTGGGGCAAGAGTGCCACCGCTTGCCCCCTGCCACAAGCGGGGCGCGACAGAAAATCACTCTTTCCCCGCCCCGGCCAATGGATTAGCGTCTTGCCATGACAACAGCCCTGCTTTCTCACCCCGACGCCACCACGCATGAAACCACTGCCGGCCATCCCGAACACATTGCGCGGATGCACGCGATCACCGCCGCTCTGGACGGGCCGGAATTTACCGCCCTCTTGCGGCTGGATGCGCCTTTGGGCCATGATGCGCAGCTTTTGCTATGCCATCCCGAAAGCTATATCGCCCGCATAAAACAGGCCATTCCCGCAGCGGGCATTTACCAGCTCGATGCCGATACCCATGTCTCTGCCGGATCATTGAACGCGGCTTTGCGTGCGGTGGGCGGGGCGTGCCATGCGGTGGATATGGTTATGGCAGGGGCCGCGCAAAACGCCTTTGTCGCCATGCGCCCCCCCGGCCACCATGCGGAAACATCCACGCCGATGGGGTTTTGCCTGTTTGGCACGGTTGCCATCGCCGCGCGCCATGCCCATGGCGCACATGGGCTGTCGCGTGTGGCCGTGGTGGATTTCGATGTCCACCATGGCAATGGAACGCAAGATCTGCTGTGGGACGAGGCGCGCGCCTTTTTCATCTCCAGCCACCAGATGCCGCTTTGGCCGGGCACAGGCGCGGCGCAAGAGCGCGGCGCGCATGGCAATGTGATGAATGTGCCGCTGCCACCGGGCACAAATGGCGCGCGGTTTCGCCAGATATACGAGGATATGGTGCTGCCGCAACTGGAACGCTTTGCCCCCGAACTGGTGCTTGTCTCTGCCGGGTTTGATGCACATCGCGATGATCCGCTGGCGCAATTGGAGCTGGTGGAAGAAGATTTCGCATGGATCACCGGCGCGCTGTGTGACATTGCCGCGCGCCATGCGGGCGGGCGGCTGGTTTCCGTGCTGGAAGGGGGCTATGACTTGGCCGCGCTGGGGGCTTCGGTTGCCGCGCATATCCGGGTATTGATGGAGAAGGGCGCATGAGCAGCGAAACACCTGTCACAGAGATGAGCTTTGAAGACGCGCTGCGCGCGCTGGAAGACATTGTCACCCGGCTGGAACGCGGCGATGTGCCATTAGAGGAATCGATTGCCCTGTATGAACGGGGTGCGGCACTGAAAAAGCAATGCGAAGCGCGCCTGAACGCCGCGCAAATGCGCGTCGAGGCGATCCGGCTGGCCGAAGATGGCACGCCCAAAGGCACAGAGCCTTTCTCGGCATGAGCGATTTTTCCAGCGCGCTGGCCAGCGCCGCCGAAGCGATTGACGCGCGGCTTCAGGCCGAAATCGCCACTTTGCCTGATAGCGCCGTGCGCGATGCCATGGCCTATACCGCGCGCGGCGGCAAAAAGCTGCGCGGCTTTCTGGTGGTGGAATCCGCGCGGCTGCATGGGATCGGGCGCGATACCGCCCTATCGGCCGCCGCCGCGATAGAGGCCATTCACGCCTATTCGCTGGTACATGACGATCTGCCCGCGATGGATAATGATGATCTGCGCCGTGGCCAGCCGACTGTACATATCCGCTGGGATGAAGCGACAGCGATACTGGCAGGCGATGCGCTGCAAACTCTGGCCTTTGGCCTCTTGGCCCGCCCCGATGCCGCGCCCACGCCAGAGGCCCGGCTTGATCTGATCGCCAGCCTTGCACATGCTTCTGGGGCGGCGGGGATGGTGCTGGGCCAAGCGCTGGATATCGCCGCCGAAAGCGCGCCCGCGCCCTTGTCGCTGGCGGCGATAACCGCCCTGCAAGCGGGCAAAACCGGTGCGCTGATTGAATGGTCGGCCTGCGCGGGGGCGCGCATGGCGCGCGCCGATCCCGCGCCGCTGGCCGCCTATGCGCGCGCACTTGGCCTTGCCTTTCAGATTGCCGATGACATCTTGGATATAGAAGGGGATATGGCCCTGACAGGCAAACGGCTGCAAAAGGATATGGCGGCAGGCAAGGCGACATTTGTTTCGCATCTGGGGCTGGAGGGCGCGAAATCCCGCGCGCGCGCTCTGATTGCCGATGCTGAAGCGGCGCTTGGCCCTTATGGCCCCGATGCTGCCCTGTTGCGAGCGGCCGCGCAATTCGTTATCGCCCGCCAAACCTGACACATGCGCACGCGACCCGAAAGGTAAAGCCATGCCGCACACACCGCTTCTGGACAGGGTGCACAGCCCCGCAGATATGAAATCGCTCAGCGACCGCGAGTTGCGGCAACTGGCCGATGAATTGCGCGCAGAAACCATTGCCGCCGTATCCGAAACCGGCGGGCATCTGGGTGCGGGCTTGGGTGTGGTGGAACTGACAGTGGCGCTGCATGCTGTGTTTGATACCCCGCGCGACCGGCTGATCTGGGATGTATCGCACCAGTGCTACCCCCATAAAATCCTGACAGGGCGGCGCGACCGTATTCGCACCCTGCGCCAGAAAGACGGGTTGTCGGGTTTCACCAAACGCTCTGAATCGCCCTATGATCCCTTTGGGGCGGCGCATAGTTCTACTTCCATCTCTGCCGCGCTGGGCTTTACCATGGCGCGCGAGCTTGGCGGCGCGCCCGATCCTGCGCTGGGCGATGCGATTGCCGTTATCGGCGATGGCTCCATCAGTGCGGGTATGGCGTTCGAGGCGCTGAACAATGCAGGCCATCTGGGGCGGCGGATGTTTGTCATCCTCAATGACAATGAAATGTCCATTGCGCCGCCCACTGGCGCCTTGTCCAGCTATCTGTCGCGGCTTTATGCCGATAAACCGATGCAGGACATCAAACACGCCATGAAAAGCGCGTTCTCGCTGCTGCCCCCACCCTTTCAGGAAGGGGCGCGGCGCGCGAAAGACCTGCTCAAGCATATGACAGTGGGCGGCACATTATTCGAGGAGTTGGGGTTCAACTATCTTGGCCCGATTGACGGGCATGATCTGGATCAGCTGCTTTGGGTGTTGCGCACCCTGCGCGAGCGGGCAGATGAGCCGATGTTGCTGCATGTGCTGACCAAGAAGGGCAAAGGCTATGCCCCCGCCGAGGGGGCCGAAGATCGTGGCCATGCGCGCGCGAAATTCGATATCGTCACCGGCAAACAGCACAAAGCGCCCTCAAACGCGCCCAGCTATACCAAGGTTTTCGCCGAAAGCCTGATTGCCGAGGCCCGGCGCGATGATAAAATCGTGGCCGTTACCGCCGCCATGCCCGATGGCACAGGGCTTGATCTGTTCGCCCGCCAATTTCCGCAGCGCATGTTTGATGTGGCCATTGCCGAACAGCATGGCGTGACATTCTGCGCCGGGCTGGCTGCAGGCGGGATGAAACCGTTTTGCGCCATGTATTCCACCTTCCTGCAACGCGGCTATGACCAGATTGTGCATGATGTGGCCATCCAGCGCCTGCCCGTGCGCTTTGCGATAGATCGCGCAGGGCTGGTGGGGGCGGATGGGGCCACACATGCGGGCAGTTTCGATGTGGCCTTTCTTGCCAATCTGCCCGGATTCGTCGTCATGGCCGCCGCCGATGAGGCAGAGCTGGTGCATATGGTCGCGACTGCCGTGGCCCATGATGACGGCCCGATTGCCTTTCGCTTTCCGCGCGGCGAAGGCGAAGGCGTGGAAATGCCCGAACGCGGCATCCCCTTGGAAATTGGCAAAGGCCGCATGATCCGCGAGGGCAGTGGCGTGGCGATCCTGTCTTTTGGCACGCGCTTGGGCGAAGTGCTGCGCGCCTGCGAGGCTTTGGCCGCCAAGGGCATTACCCCCAGCGTGGCCGATGCGCGCTTTGCCAAACCGCTGGATCGCGAGATGATCTTGCGCCTAGCACGCGAGCATGACGCGCTGATCACCATAGAGGAAGGCGCAGTGGGTGGCTTTGGCAGCCATGTCGCGCAGCTTTTGGCAGATGAGGGGGTATTTGATAGCGGGTTGAAATTCCGCTCTATGGTGCTGCCCGATATTTTCATAGATCAGGCCAACCCGCGCGATATGTATGATATCGCCGCCATGAACGCCCCCCAGATTGAAGCCAAGGTGCTGGAGGTGATGGGCGTGGCGCAACTGGGCAAACGCGCCTGAGAGCCCCTAGAGAAGCAAGAGGCCACCAACCCCCCCGCCCCACACCCCCCCATCCCACACATCCGGTCTGTCCCCA
>JAIUNA010000246.1 GCA_022565265.1 Roseinatronobacter sp.
GATATGTTGGCCTATGCGGGAGTGGCGCCCGTAATACAGGCGGCGCGCGTGGATGAGGATTGCATTCGCGCCGCACTTTTGGCCGAAGAGGCCAGCCCCCGTGATATTGCCTATGCCTTGGCAGAGGCCAAGGCGCGCAAGGTTTCTGGCCGCAATCCGGGGCGGTTGGTTTTGGGTTGTGATCAGGTTTTGGCCTATAAGGGCGCGATTTATGAAAAACCGGGCAGCAGCGCGCAGGCGCGTGCGCAGTTGGAGGCTTTGCGCGGGGCTACGCACCAGTTGTTATCGGCGGCAGTGTTGTATCTGGATGGAAAGCCGCAATGGCGCCATGTGGGGGTTGCGCGCTTGACGATGCGGGCCTTTTCCGACAGCTATCTGGACACATATCTGGCCCGCAACTGGCCCGGCATTGGCAGTTCTGTGGGCGGATACAAGCTGGAGGAGGAAGGCGTGCGATTATTTGCACAAATTCAGGGGGATTACTTTACCATTCTGGGCCTGCCCTTGTTGGAATTGCTGAATTATCTGGCCTTGCGGGGGGAGATAGCGGGATGAAAATACCTTTGGCCGGTGTGATTGGCTGCCCTGTTGGCCATAGCCGTTCGCCTATTTTGCACGGAACATGGCTGCGCGCGCATGGGTTGCGCGGCCATTATGTGCCCCTTCATGTGGAACCGGGCGATTTGCCGGCAGTGTTGCGCGCCATGCCTGCCATGGGCTTTGTCGGTGCGAATGTTACCTTGCCGCATAAAGAGGCCGCGCTTGCGCTGGCCGATCATGCCAGTGATGTGGCGCGCAAGATTGGGGCTGCCAATACGCTTAGTTTTGCCGATGGTCAGATTTTTGCCGATAATACAGATGCTTATGGTTTTATCCAGAATTTGCGCGCGGGTGTGCCAGAGTGGCAGGCCACTGCCGGGCCTGCGTTGGTTTTGGGTGCGGGTGGGGCGGCGCGGGCTGTGCTGGTGGCGCTGGCAGAGGCGGGCGTGACAGAGATTGTGCTTGCCAACCGTACCCGCGCGCGGGCCGAAGAATTGGCGGCGGTGCTGGATGCGCCGATTACGGTGCTGGATTGGGCGGATTACCCCGCCGCCCTGCCCCGCGCGGCTTTGGTGGTGAATACCACATCTTTGGTCATCGCGGGCCATGCGGCCCTCGGCCTTGATTCCAGTATGTTGCGCCGCGAGGCTGTGGTGACAGATATTGTCTATACCCCTCTGGAGACGCCGCTTTTGCACGATGCGCGCGCGCGTGGGTGCCGGGTGGTGGATGGCTTGGGGATGTTGGTGCATCAGGCTGTTCCGGGGTTTGAGCGCTGGTTTGGCCTGCGCCCCGAAGTGACAGAGGATTTGCGCCGCGCGGTATTGGCGGGATGAGGCCCTATGTGCTGGGCCTGACCGGCTCTATCGGGATGGGGAAAAGCACGACAGCGGGGTTTTTCCGGGAGTTGGGCGTGCCGGTATGGGATGCTGACGCAGCGGTGCACCGTCTTTATGCCAAGGGCGGCGCGGCGGTGGGGCCAGTGGGCGCGCTTTGCCCTGACGCGGTGCGCGGGGGCGCGGTGGATCGCGCGGCCCTGAAGGCGTGGATAACGCGCGATGCCAGCGCCTTGGAGCAATTGGAAGCGGTGGTGCATCCGCTTGTAGCCGCAGACAGGGCGGAATTTGTGGCGCGGGCCGATGCGCCCCTGATTGTGCTGGATATTCCGCTACTCTTTGAGACGGGCGCGCAGGTGGATGGAGTTTTGGTTGTAAGCGCCCCGCCAGAGGTGCAGCGCGCGCGGGTTCTGGCGCGCGCGGGCATGGACGGGGCGCAGTTGGATGCGCTTCTGGCGCGGCAGATGCCCGATGTCGAAAAGCGCGCGCGCGCCGATTTTGTGATTGAAACGCGCGATATGGACAGCGCGCGGGCGGCTGTGCAAGATCTGGTCGCGCGATTGGGGGCAAAAGATGCGTGAATTGGTGCTGGATACAGAAACCACGGGGTTTGAGCCATCCGAGGGCCACAGGATTGTGGAAATCGGGATTGTGGAGCTGGTGAACCTGATGCCCACGGGCCGCACCTATCATCAATATATCAACCCGTTGCGCCCCATGCCGCCAGAGGCGTTTGCGGTGCATGGGTTGGGCGATGATTTCTTGCGCGACAAGCCGGTTTTCACTGATATTGTCGATGCGTTTCTGGAATTTGTGGCCGGGGACAGGCTGGTTATTCACAATGCCGCCTTTGACATGAAATTTCTGAATGCCGAATTGGAATGGGCCAGCCGCCCTGTGCTGCCGTTTGAGCGCGCCTTTGATACGTTGATGCTGGCGCGCAAGAAATTTCCCGGCTCTCCGGCGTCACTCGATGCGCTGTGCCGCCGGTTTATGATTGATAACTCGGCGCGTACCAAGCACGGCGCGCTTTTGGACAGTGAAATTCTGGCCGAAGTGTATCTGGAACTTTTGGGCGGGCAGCAGCCGGATTTTGCGCTTTCCACCTCTGCCGCGCGGATTGGCGGGGTGGGAGAGGCGCCTGCCGCCCCTCTGCCGCGCCGCCCTGCCCCTTTGCCCTCGCGCCTGAGCGATGAGGAACGCGCGGCACATGCGGCTTTTGTGGCCAAGTTGGGGGATGGGGCTGTGTGGCGCAAATATGGGGTGTGACCCGCGCGCGGTTTGGATATGCAAAAGGCCCGGCAGATTGCCGGGCCTTTTGTTTGGGGTGCCGCGCTTAGTTGGCCACAGGGGCGGGCGCGGCGTTCTGGGCCTGAAGTGCGGCTTGGCGCTGCAATTCCTGCTTATAGAGGGCCAGAAAATCCACTGTATCCAGATTGAGGGGCGGAAAGCCGCCATCGCGGGTGACATCGGAAATGATGCGGCGTGCGAAGGGGAAGATCATGCGCGGGCATTCGATCAGCAAAAACGGGTGCAATTGTTCCTGCGGCACACCTTCGATGAGGAACAGGCCCACATAATCCAGTTCGACAATGAACAGAGTTTCATTATCGGCCTTGTTGCGCGAGGTGATCTTGAATTTGGTGGCCACATCATACTGGCCTTCAGTTTCGCGCTTGTTGGCATCGAGGCTGACTTGCACCTGAATATCAGGCTGGACATTGCCGCCTTGCAGTTTTTTCTGTGCGGCCACATTCTCGAAGGACAGATCGCGCATATATTGCGCCAGAATGCGCATATTCACCTTGGGGGGTGTGGCTCCGTTGGGGGCAGCGCTTTGCGGCTGGGCTTCGGTCATGTCTTATTTCTCCATAAATATTGATCATTTTGCTTGGCGGGGTGTTTAGCACCCTGTTGCCATCGGCTCAATCCCGGTTTTCCCGGTGGGGCAGGCGGGTGTAATCGGCGGCGGGCGGCTCTGGGGGCCGGGTTTCATAATCGCCCTCGATGATGATTGTGTTCTGTCTGCGCGCGGTGGTTTGCAGGTTTTTGAACAGGCGCGCCAATATCAGCATGCGCAGGGGTGGCAAAAGCAGCAATAGCCCCAGCGTATCTGTAAAAAAGCCGGGAACCAGCAGCAAAACCGCCCCGATCAGGCGGAGCGCGGAATGGGCCATCGGGCTGGCGGGGCTTGCATCGCGATCGAGTGCCGCGCGTACATCTTGTGCGTTGCGATGGGGTTCCAGCCGCATCAGAACCAGCGCCAATGCGCCAGTAATCGCAATTTCTGCCAAAGTGCCAATCACGCCAAGTTCAGCGCCGATTTGAACAAAAAGCACGATTTCCAAAATGGGAATGGCCAGAAAAACACCTAAAAGCCACATATCTTTGTCCTTCTAGCAGAACATGAGGTCGCATGTGGTGGACTTGCCGCACATCCCACCTTACATAGGCATCTAACCCGCCATACCAACCCTTGGCCGAGGAAACAATGGAACCAGCCGTGATCCAGCTTCTAATTCTTGCCGGAATAGCCGTTTTTCTGATTTTGCGTTTGCGCTCTGTGCTTGGATCGCGGGACGGATTTGAACAAACACGCTTGCCGGGTGAAAACCCTGCCGCAGAGCCTGCCAAAAAGCCCCGCTTCGAGGTGATCGAAGGCGGGCCGGATACGGATATTACCGATCATGTGCCCGAAGGGTCTGACATGGCCAAGGCGCTGGCAAAAATGAAAGCCGTTGATCCTGAGTTCAGCGTGGATGAGTTTTTGCAAGGGGCGCGCGGTGCCTATGAGATGATTTTGATGGCGTTTGAATCATCTGAACTTGATCCGATCCTGCCCTTCCTGTCACGCGATGTGTTCAACAGTTTTGACGAGGTGGTGCAGCTGCGCGAGCAGCAGGGTTTGCGCGTGGATGCCACTTTTGTGGGGCTGCGCGAATTGAACATTGTGGATGCAAGTTTTGACAAAGCCACCCGCGAAGGTGAGATTACGATCAAATTTGTGGGCGAGCTGACATCGGTGGTGCGCAAATCCGATAGCGGCGAAGTTGTTGAAGGTGATCCCAACGAGATCAAGCGCCAGAAGGATATCTGGACATTTGCGCGGGATATGTCTTCGGACAGCCCCAATTGGAAACTGGTGGCCACGGGCGAATGAGCCGCAAGCGGCGTGATCTGTCACCCGATGACCGGGAAATCTGGGGCCGCGTGGTGCAAACTGCGCGGCCTTTGAAATCTGTTCCTGTGTTCCGGCCAGAGGATGCGCCCAAATCTGCTGGCGAAACAGCGGCCCATAGCCCTGCGTCCAAAAAGGCCAAGCGGTCTGGGCGGGTGCTGAAACCCCAGCCCGCCAGCCCGCCACCAAAGCATGATCTGGCACATCCGCTATCAGAGGCTTTGGCGCGTGTGCCGGTGCAGATGGACAAGCGCCAGTTTCACCGCATGAGCCGGGGCAAGCTGGAGCCTGACGCGCGGATTGATCTGCATGGCATGACGCTGGCGCAAGCGCATGGCGCGCTGAA
>JAIUNA010000247.1 GCA_022565265.1 Roseinatronobacter sp.
CCGACAGCCAGCGAGGCTTCTGCAACTTATACAGTGTCTGTTACGGATACCGAGACAGACCTCACCGGGGAAGCGGACATTACAATTGTGGTGGCCTTCCCGGTTTTGACGCTTCTGCTTTCGGAAACCACGCTGCCTCTGACTGTTGGCACCGCATCACCCACAGTGACTGCGACGGCAACTGTCGGCAACGGCACCTATAGCTACACCGTTTCGCCTGCACTTCCGGCGGGGCTGCTGCTGGACGAGACGACAGGTGCCATCACCGGGACACCGACAGCCAGCGCTGAATCTCAGCTCGATACCGTGACTGTTGAGGATACCCAAACCCCGACACCTGCAAGTGCGACGGCGACGATTACCATTGCCGTCTCAAGCTTCGATGAACAAAAAGTCATCGATACATTCCAGGAGGTGACCGGGGCGTTCATAAGCCGCCGGATGGATCAGATCATTGCCAACCAACCCAGCGCGTGGACGCTTGATCGGCGTCGTAGCGCTACGGGTGTTCCGCAGGTGTCTATGAAGGCAAGCGGTGATGCCGGTGATCCTGTGATTGATCTGGTTATGGAATATGCCCGTGTTTCGGATGATCAGAAATGGTATGTCTGGAGTGAGGCTGTCTTCTCGCGCTACACTGACAGCACAGGCGCGCTGAACACGCGCAAGGGCAGTTTCGGCATGCTCAGCCTTGGCACCGATTATCTGGTGACAGATACACTGGCCATCGGGGTAATGGGCCAGGTGGATCGCGCCTCGGAGAGCATTTTGGCCTTCTCGAATGTCAAGGGTACTGGCTGGATGGTTGGGCCATATCTCTCGATGGAGATTTCGCCGGATCTGTTCTTCAATGCGCGGGGATCGGTTGGGCGTTCTACCAATACGGCATCTATCGATGTGTTCGAGGATGGCATCTTCTTTGATGGCCGGTTCAAGACCAGCCGTGCACTTGTGCAAGCCAGCTTTAAGGGCCGCTATGCGTTGGGCAGTGTGGTGATCTATCCTGATGCGGAAGTGACGTATATGCGCGAAACTCAGGCTGATTATGCGGTGACAGATGGTGTCTTCACTGTTGCTGTGCCGGGGATTCGTGCAGAGGTAGGCCGCTTCTCACTGGGTGGAACGGTAGATTTGCCCTATGCGACCAGTGCCAACAGCCTGATCCTGTTCGCGCGCCCGCAGCTCGATTGGAACTTCAATCGCACTGGTGCCGCGCGCAATCTGGAAACCTGGCGCAGCTCTCTGGAGCTGGGGGTTCGTACGGACACCAATAATGGCTGGGATGGTGAACTGTCACTGCGCTATGATGGCATTGGCACTAGCGGCTTCAAAGCTGTCGCCGCCCGCGCCAAATTCGGCATGCGGTTCTAACTCTGAAACAGAAAGCCATAGCCCATCGCACTGATGGGCTATGGTTGTTTTGATCATTATATATCTTTTTCCGTTGGCCCGCCTTGCGCCAACACGCGCACGTAAAGCGCACAAAAGATAAATCCTCCACAAGATGACATTGCAAAAGCATACGCAGCGCGCGTTTTGGGGAATGTAAAAATTGCATGCGCGCGTAATTTCAGAAAGCGGGGCATTCATGAGATATGGATATTTTATCTCCCATATATAATTATCAACGAATAAGTGGTTGATTTTCTGCTTCGGTTGCAAGCCTGACAGGGTTTCGCTCTATTTGTTACTGGTACCTCTAAGTGATTTGTTTTAAATCTCAGCCATGCAGGAAGATCGGACAGAAATTAGCGTAAAGATGTTGCTATCGACACTTCTTTTGTCGATAGTAGGCCCTTCTGCCCATGCCCAATCGCTATTGGATCAAACATTCCTTCTGGATATGCGTTCGGGTTCAAGCCGATCGAATATTGCAGCCGCGTTGTCACGCGGGGGATATGAGCTGGATGATCAAACGCCGATAGATTTTGCAGATTGGTATACCGCACGTTTTCCTGATTTCAATGTCCAGTTTCTGACGTCACTAAACCCAAATCTTGGGGCAATCTGGGGATTTAGCACGGGTGAGCGCGGTGAAAAATATCGGATTTATCCAGGAATGTGGATAGGCTTTATATACAGATATGAAATCACTGACCGCATAGATTGGACATTCTCTGCAATCACCATGCTAGGGGGCGATTTTAAAGAGCGCGACTGTATTGGAGACTGGCCAGACTTAGGTGGCAAGCAAAAGGTAAATTGCCGTCTGGCCACAACGAGATTGCCACCTCAAGATACACTAGCATTTCTTATCCGCCAGCGTGGTACCCGTGAAACGCGCGCGACATGGCGATTTCAGATCAGGTTTTAGCAAGGGCAGTTCGCACTGCCCTTGCTCAACGTTTTAGTTAATGCTCGCGGGTGCAAGGGCGTGTGCGATACTCGCCTCTCCACGACCATGCACCGCCGCAGAATACCCTTCGATTGTGTCGGTGCGGGCTGTTTTCAGCAGTTGTTGTGCGATCATTGTCGGCGTAGCCGTTGTGAATTTACTACCAATAACAGCAGCATATCCGCTGATCACAGGGGCTGCAAACGAGGGTCCATAAAGGCTGGTCAAATCCCCCCTGACACCAACAGTCAGGAACTGGTTTTGCACGGTTGCGTTAGTGCCGGCGAAGTTTGAGTAAGACGCCAGACGTGCCTGGTTGCTCTGTGTTCCATTCCGATCCAGAGCGCCCGCAAAGATCGCAGATTGAGCACCAATCAAATCTCGGTTGAGATAATCGACCAAGCCGTTAGCGTTTGTTGCCCCGATAGCGACAGAATCATTTCCCGCAGCCTTGACAACAACCGCAGTTCCTTTTGTTGCATAATCGATTATGGATTTTTCTTGGTTACTCCACCCGATGACGCCTAAAAAACCCGCCTGGCCAAACATGCCGTAGCTGAGGTTTAGCGCATTCAATTTTCCGGATGTCAGGCGTACAGTTTTTCCCGAATTAAAATCTTGTGTTGCCCGCACTGCATCTGGTGCGATCATGCCTATTTGTGCATCCACCCATTCGCCATGGCGCAATCTTTTGCTCCCATCGCCCAAATTACCACGGAACCGATTATTGCTATTGAAATCATCAATGCTCGTTACCACTGTGCCCAGACCGGTGGCACCTTGCGACCAAGCATCCCTGATTTCGGGACTCATCCAGTTGTAATAAGTGGGCTGTGATACCTCGGGTTCGTTAACAACAGGGTCAGTGCTTCCACCACCACCACCGCAACGTGGATTATTGCCGCGGCAAAGCGTCCCGATTGTCCATGAACTGGCATCATTCATGCCAATAGCGCTGAAACTAGCGCTGTCTGCATTTGCTGGCAATGCCAGAACAACAGACAAAGCCACCGAGAGGTTTAGCGCTGCGTGTTTGTAAAACATCATTATTTCTCCTTTCGCAATAGTACTTTTTATCGAAAGTTGATTATCACAACAAGCGGCCATTATCCAAGCGCGGGTGTCGTAAGATACTCTCGAAAACTTTAATCATAAATCCGGTATCATGTGCGTTCTTAAAATCTTAAGCGTGGCAGTTTCGAAAAAGGGGAGCTGACAAATGCAGAGATGAAGAGTGCCCCTGGCGCAGTGTGGTATGACACCTGCTTTTTGCCGTGGTGTCTGTGCCTGTTTGGTGTGCCATCCGCCGCTGGGCCGGGTCACAAGTGTTGCGCGCGGTTGGTACACCGCCTGTGCCCGCAAAACCACCTGCTCACTGGGTTGCCTTGTTCAGCATGCCGGTATTAGATGGATCAAATTCTTGGTTGGCCGCGCCTTGGGCGATTGTTTTTGTCAATTTCAGGGGTGTCATTCCGCGCGGGCGCGTCGTATCAAGGTGCGAGAGTTTTGATGAATTAGACCCATGCTGATAGAACCGCTTTCAATTCCGGGACTTGTTTTGATTACGCCGCGCCGCTTTGCGGATGCGCGGGGGTGGTTTTGTGAGACATGGAATGCGGCTGCGCTGGCCGAGGCCGGGCTTGATCTGCCCGCTTTTGTGCAGGACAATCACAGCTTTTCTGGCCCTGCCCGGACGCTACGGGGGCTGCATTACCAGCGCCCGCCGCATGCGCAAGACAAGCTGGTGCGTTGCAGTCGTGGGGCTATTTTGGATGTGGCGGTGGATGTGCGCAAAGGCTCGCCACATTTTGGGCAATGGGTGGCTGTGGAACTTTCTGCCGAAAATGGTGCACAGCTTTATATCCCGAAAGGGTTTTTGCACGGCTTTGTCACACGCGGCGAAGGGTGCGAAGTGCAGTATAAATGCACCGATATTTATGCCGCCTCGTGCGATGGGGCCGTGCGCTGGGACAGTCTGGGCATAGATTGGGGCTGTCACGCACCGGTATTGTCGGAAAAAGATGCAGCCGCCATCCCGTTTGCGGAATTTGACAGCCCGTTTACGTATGAGGAGCGCGGGGCATGAAACTTCTGGTCACAGGCGGCGCAGGGTTTATCGGCTCTGCTGTGGTGCGGCTTGCGGTGGCGCGCGGCCATGCGGTGGTCAATCTGGATATGCTCAGCTATGCCGCCTGCCTGGAGAATGTGGCCTCTGTGGCGCAAAGCCCGCTTTATGCGTTCGAGCAGGGCGATATCCGCGACCGTGCTGCGCTGGATCGTATCTTTGCCACCCACCAGCCTGATGCGGTCATGCATCTGGCCGCGGAATCCCATGTCGATCGTTCGATCGATGGGCCGGGGGATTT
Source organism: Roseinatronobacter sp. (assembly GCA_022565265.1). GTDB lineage: Bacteria > Pseudomonadota > Alphaproteobacteria > Rhodobacterales > Rhodobacteraceae > Roseinatronobacter. The sequence continues at coordinate 4,702 of JAIUNA010000247.1, forward strand.
CATATCGACCAATGTGACCGGCACTTATGAACTGCTGGAGGCGGCGCGCGCCTATTGGCAGGGGCGGGGCCGCCCGCAGGAGTTCCGCTTTCACCATATCAGCACGGATGAGGTATTTGGCGCGCTTGGCCCGGAGGGGCAATTCACCGAGGCCACGCCTTATGATCCGCGCTCGCCCTATTCGGCCAGCAAGGC
>JAIUNA010000248.1 GCA_022565265.1 Roseinatronobacter sp.
ACAGCACCCGCCCCCGCCACAAAGGCCACCAGATCGGGCCAGCGCTGGCCAGCCAGCCGCCAAAGGCCGAAAGAGATCAGCGCAGGCACCCCAAGGATTACTCCATTAAGCCCCAATGTGGTGATCCCGCCATGCCCGAACAGCACCGCCTGCAAGAACAATCCCACCAGAATGGCCGGAAACGAGAACCAGCCCAGCATGACGCCCATCACCCCCGCCAACATCAGATGCACCGATGTGGGCGGCACCGGGATCGCCAACACGGACGCGGCGAAAAACACGGTTGTCAGCATCGCCACGCGCGGGATTTCGGCCTCTGGGTCTGGTTGGGCCGTGATGCGCGACAAAGCCAGCGCGGCTATGGCAGCGCTGGCGCCGTAGCCTGCAAGCGCAAGTTCGATGGGGACAACGCCATCAGGCAGATGCATCGCGCCGCCCCCTGTTGCGGAGAACAAAAAGCGCTGTACCCAGCCCCCCCCATGCGACAAGGGCCACCATCACCAGACGTTGCAGCCACTCATGCGCGCCAGTCGCCGTAATCACAACCGGCGCAACCCCACCAATTTGCACATGTGCCATTACACCATGTCCGGCCTGCCGCACCTGCAACGACCAGCGCCCCTCGGTGGCATCGGGGATAAACTCGAACCGCCCCGCGCGATCTGTCACACCCTGCCCCCATGGGCTGGCGGGATTGTCGGGCGCGTAGATGATCACTTGCGCATGAGACATCGGCGCCCCTGTGTCATACTGGGCATGCAGGCGAATGGCCTGCGCGGTTTCGGCCACAATCAGGGCGGCATGGGCGCAGACGCTTTGCCCTGCAACCAACCCTGCCATGAACAGAATGATCCCCATCAGCCTAGAATGTCGAAACATGGCAATGCCCCTCGCCAACATGGCCCAGATGCAGCCCCTTCAGCGTGATGTCATGCACTCCGCCGGTAGCAAAACCATCAAAGCCCAGCGCGCCGAGGTTCATTTCATCATCTGAAGGTTTGTCCGCGCGGCCAAAGAGATGATCCAGATGCAGCGTCATTTCCAGATCTGCGCCAGCGGTTTCGGTCACGAACCCTTTGCGCATGTCGCCCAGATACTCGCCGCAGGCGTGCAACACGCTATCGGCGGCGCGCAGGGTGAAGGCCACCTCTTGCCCGTCCTTGCGCGCGATCCCCGTCAGCACCAACGAGAACCCGTCCGCGCCCGGTACCAGCGCCCATGACAGCGCATTGTAGTGGCCGGGCGTCGCGTCCACGGTGGTCAGGGCTACGCGGTCATCCTCAGCCGCAGTGACCAGATCAACCGTGAATGGCCCTGAAATCGGCAGGGCGGCACCTGCAATTTCCGCACTCTCAGCCATAAAGGGCGGGTCTGTTTGCCATGCGGTGATCTGATCGAATGTCGCCATGATCCTGCTGAACTCCAGCGCCCAGCCATCCTTGGTCAGCTTCGGGGCGCTGAACCCTTCTGTCGCCAGATCTTCGCCGCTGGCAAAAAGCGTCAGGCTGCCTGCCTGCAATGCAAAAGGGGCGAAAGACAGGGCGGCGCAAAGCAACAGGAACCGGGGCATATTCTGGGGTTTCCACTTTCGTATGAAGAACTGTTACATTTTTCATACGCCGATCGCGCCACAGGTCAAGCACCCAGAAAAGCCCCTGCATGCGGCGGCACACAGCGCTCTGGAAAGCCTGTTTCCGTTGTAAAAACAGACTGGAAACCCCCTCACCGGCACGGTTGCAGGAGGTATCGCGCAAAGCTGCATCTTTTCAGCAACTTATACCCATGCCCAGCAAACAGGCGTTTTTCCTGCCATGCTGCCCAAAGCCGAGGCATTTTTTCTCTGACATATCACGATACAGACCGGAGGAGGCCCGCTCTACCATGCCCGAAACCCCCAATGACCGAATCGAAACCTTTTACGAGGTGATGCGCGCGCAAGGCATCTCGCGGCGCAGTTTCATGAAATACTGCACGCTGACGGCAACCGCGCTGGGGCTTGGCCCGGCCTTCGTGCCCAAGATCGCCCATGCGATGGAAACCAAACCGCGCACCCCGGTCATCTGGTTGCACGGGCTGGAATGCACCTGCTGTTCTGAAAGCTTTATCCGGTCGGGCCATCCGCTGGCCAAGGATGTGATCCTGTCAATGATCAGCCTTGATTACGATGAATTGCTGATGGCCCCTTCAGGGCTGGCGGCACAGGCTGTGCTGGAAGAAACCATCGCCAAATACAAGGGCAACTATATTCTGGCGGTCGAAGGCAACCCGCCATTGAATGAAGACGGCATGTTCTGCATTTCCGGCGGCAAGCCTTTCGTGGAAAAGCTGAAACGCGTGGCCAAGGATGCGAAAGCCATCATCGCTTGGGGCGCATGCGCGTCTTATGGCTGCGTGCAGGCCGCAAGCCCCAACCCAACGCAGGCCCCCCCCATTCACAAGGTCATCACAGACAAGCCCATCATCAAGGTGCCGGGCTGCCCGCCGATTGCCGAGGTGATGACCGGCGTGATCACCTATATGGTCACATTCGACCGCATGCCCGCACTGGACAGGCAAGGCCGCCCGCTGATGTTCTATTCGCAGCGCATTCACGACAAATGCTATCGCCGCCCGCATTTCGATGCAGGCCAGTTTGTGGAAAACTGGGACGACGAAGGCGCGCGCAAGGGCTATTGCCTGTATAAAGTGGGCTGCAAGGGGCCGACGACCTATAACGCCTGCTCCACTGTACGCTGGAATGAGGGCGTCAGCTTTCCCATCCAATCCGGCCATGGCTGCATCGGCTGTTCCGAGGACGGGTTCTGGGATCAGGGCAGTTTCTACGACCGCGTGACAGATATTACCCAATTCGGGGTCGAGGCCAATGCAGACCGTGTGGGGCTTGCGGCAGTGGGTGCGGTTGGCGGGGCAGTGGCCGCGCATGCCGCCCTGTCTGCCCTCAAACGTGCACAACAAAAGGCCGTGGGCCATTCCAACGCGGCCAAAGCCGCCAGAGAGGAGGCATAAATCATGCTGCAAACACCCAATGGCTATACAATGGACAAGTCCGGCCGCCGGATCGTGATTGATCCTGTCACACGGATCGAGGGGCATATGCGCTGTGAGATCAATGTGGATGAAGACGGCGTGATCCGAAATGCCGTCAGCACCGGCACAATGTGGCGCGGGCTTGAAGTCATTCTCAAGGGCCGCGATCCGCGCGACGCATGGGCTTTCACCGAGCGCATCTGCGGGGTTTGCACAGGCACACATGCCCTGACTTCGGTGCGCGCGGTGGAAGATGCGCTGGGCATCATGATCCCTGAAAACGCCAATTCGATCCGCAATATCATGCAGCTCAACCTCGAAATTCACGACCATATCGTGCATTTCTACCACCTGCATGCGCTGGATTGGGTGAACCCGGTCAATGCATTGCGCGCCGATCCCAAGGCGACAAGCGAATTGCAGCAGATGGTCAGCCCCGCGCATCCGCTGTCCAGCCCCGGTTATTTCCGCGATGTGCAGAACCGGTTGAAGAAATTTGTGGAATCCGGCCAGCTTGGCATTTTCAAGAACGGCTATTGGGACAACCCGGCCTATAAACTGCCGCCCGCAGCTGATCTGATGGCGACCACCCATTATCTGGAAGCGCTGGATCTTCAGCGCGAGGTGGCCAAGATTCACACCATTTTCGGCGGCAAAAACCCGCATCCGAACTGGCTTGTGGGCGGTGTGCCCTGCCCGATCAACATGGATGGCGTTGGGGCAACCGGCGCGATCAATATGGAGCGGCTCAATCTGGCCAGTTCCATCATCGACAAATGTATCGAGTTCAACAACAACGTCTATATCCCCGATGTCATCGCCATTGGCAATTTCTACCGCACATGGCTGCATGGCGGCGGTCTGTCCTCGCAAGCCTGCCTTGCCTATGGTGATATCCCTGAAAACGCCAATGATTTTAGCGCAGGGCAGCTGCACCTGCCGCGCGGTGCGATCATCAACGGCAACCTCAATGAAGTGCATGACGTCGATGTGCGCGACCCAGAGCAGGTACAGGAATTTGTCGATCACAGCTGGTATACTTACGGCGAACCGGGCCGGGGCTTGCACCCATGGGACGGGATATCAGAGGCGCAATATGTGCTTGGCCCCAATGCCAAGGGCACGCGCACCGATATCAAAGAACTGGACGAGGCCGCAAAATACAGCTGGATCAAGGCGCCCCGTTGGCGTGGGCATGCGATGGAAGTGGGGCCGCTGGCCCGCTATGTCGTAGGGTACGCGAAAGGGCATGAAGATATCAAAGATCAGGTCGATGGGCTTTTGCGCACGATGGATCTGCCCTTTGAGGCTATCTTCTCCACCCTGGGGCGTACAGCAGCGCGCGCGCTGGAATCGGAATATTGCGGGCGCTTGCAGAGGTATTTCTTGGATAAACTGATTGCCAATATCCGCAACGGCGACACCCACACCGCCAATGTGGAAAAATGGGATCCCAAGACCTGGCCAAAGGAAGCCAAGGGCGTAGGTTTTACCGAAGCCCCGCGCGGCGCGCTTGGTCATTGGATTCGCATCAAGGACGGGCGTATCGAGAATTATCAATGCGTCGTGCCCACCACATGGAACGGCAGCCCGCGCGATGTGCAGGGCAATATCGGCGCGTTTGAAGCCAGCCTGATGAACACGCCGATGGAACGGCCCGATGAACCGGTTGAAGTGCTGCGCACTCTGCACAGTTTCGATCCCTGCCTTGCCTGTTCAACACATATCATGTCGCCTGATGGCGATGAGTTGACCACTGTGCGCGTGCGCTGAAGGGGGATATCATGACCGTTCAAACCGATCCTGACACCCCCACGGAACCCGCCGC
>JAIUNA010000249.1 GCA_022565265.1 Roseinatronobacter sp.
GCGGGCCGGATCAGGGCTGGCCAGTTCCAGATATCCCCGGCTTTCGGGGCGCAACTGGCAGACAGAGGCCGTAAAGGCAGAAAACGGATGCACCCCTTCACTGGGGCTGTTGGCTGACCACGGCTGGATATGAAACTGGATATCGGGCGTGGCCAGATCCGGCGACGTACGCAAAAACCCCGTCGCCAGAGAGGCGGCCATTGTCATCGGGCCGCTACGTTGCGTGACGTATTTCAGGGCAATGCGCAGTTTTTCAAGCGGATTGCGCACCTCGTCATTCAGGGTTGGCTTCAGCGTGCGAAAGACAAGACGCGCTTGCAGGTGGTCTTGCAGATTGCGCCCCACACCGGGCAAATCCACGACCGGGGCAATGCCTGCCTTGCGCAACTGTTCTGCCGGGCCAATGCCCGACAGCATCAGGATATGCGGAGAGCCGATCGCGCCTGCGGCAAGAACCACACGTGCACGGGCGCGCAGATTTCGTACCGCGCCATCTGCACCTTTCCAAGCCACGCCAATCGCGCGCTTTCCGTCCAACAGAATCTTTTGTGTATGCGCTCGTGTGATGATGCGCAGATTTGGGCGGTTGCGCACCGGGTTGAGATAGGCCACTGCCGCACTGCACCGCCGCCCGTTGCGGGTTGTAAGCTGGAAATACCCCACACCTTCTTGTGTTGCGCCATTATAATCGGGGTTGAATGGATAGCCCGCCGCCTGCGCGGCCTTGACCCAGGCATCGCAAATAGGCCGCGACAGCCGCGCATCGCTGACAGATAGCGGCCCGTCTGTGCCGTGAAATTCATCTTCGCCACGTTCCTGATTCTCGGCCCGACGGAAATAGGGCAGCACCTTTTCCCACCCCCAACCCGGATTGCCCATCTGTTGCCAGCGGTCATAATCTTCATGCTGGCCGCGCACATAGAGCAGGCCGTTGAGAGAAGAAGACCCCCCCAAAACCTTGCCGCGCGGCCAGGGCAGACGGCGGCCATTCAGGCCCGGATCAGGCTCTGTCATATAGCACCAATCCAACGATGGATCGCCCATCGTACGGAAATACCCCACGGGAATATGAATCCACGGATTGAGGTCACGCCCGCCCGCTTCCAGCAAAATGACGCTCAAATTCGGGTCTGCACTTAATCTGTTCGCCAGAACACATCCCGCCGATCCCGCACCCACAATGACAATATCCGCCTCGTCGTCGAACATCTGCCCCTCCCGCTGGTGATCTTCGCGTAAAACCTCTTGACTTGAAAGAATATGGGTGGTTTTTTGAAACTACAAGTCTCAATAATTGAACTCACTAAAAATCGCCGCTTAGTCTAACTTTGGGAGGAGACCATGACTAAACGTGACCTGTCCGGCATTTCGCGCCGGGATTTTCTACGTATCACCCAGCGTTTCGGGATGAGTTCGACCATGCTTGCGCTTGGGGGGATGACAGGGGTTATCACTCTGCCCAGCCTCGCAAAGGCGGTGGAATCGAAATATGAAAAGCGCTTCAACAAAGAGGCGCGGCACACTCTGCGCTATGGGGCCGCGGGCTTTAACGCGCGCAACTTGCTGGTAGAGCGCAATGGCATTCTGGAATTCGTGCGCGATCTGGAAGAGCGCACGGATGGTGAAATTCGGGTCGAATTTATCGGTGACAACCAGATCTGCGGGCAGTTGGACTGTGTGTCCAAAACGCAGGAAGGGATTGTGGATATCTACTCGGCCTCGACCCAGAACTCTGCGGGCGGCGCGCCCTATATGAACGTGCTGGATTATGCCTATGTGTTCCCCAGCCGTGCGGCGCAGTACTATTTCTTCTATCATCCCGAAAGCAACCGCGTCTTCCGCGAGCCGCTGGAGCGGATGCATGGCATCAAGTTCCTGTTCACCCATTGCGAATTGCGCGGCATCATGTTGGGCAATAGCTGGCGTGACCGCCCGCTTGTTACCAGCGTGACCGATATTGCCGGCACATCAAATCGCGTGACAGGCACGCAATTGGGCCGTATCGCGATGGAGTTGATGAACCTCAATCCGCGCCCGATTGCTTGGGAAGAAACACTTGATGGTCTGCGTCAGGGGTTGATTGATGGGGCGGAAACATGGGCTTCGGCTGTGGCCTATGCCAATATGGCCCCTGTCGTGTCACAGTGTATCGACCTGCGCTTCTTCTGCGGGACAGAGCATACCGCCATGTCCTCCGAGAGTTTCGACAAGCTGGGGGGGGATTTGCAAGATGCGGTGATGGAATCCTCGTATCTGGCGCAGATTGCCGCGCAATATGCCAATGAGGCGGCGTTGATCAACACAGTCGGCTTCTCTGATCCGCAAAAGCCGGGCACGATCTTTGCTGAAAACGGGGTGCGCAATGCGTTCCTGACAGCAGAGGCCCGGCGCGAGGCAGAAGAAATGTGTTCGCCCGAATTCCAGCCCGCTGCATGGGAGCAGTGGCGCGATCGGATCAATGGCTGGTCGGGGGGCTTGGACACCTACCAGCTTATCCATGATGTGGCCCGTGAAATTCCGGCAGATATGATTGTCGAGAATGTAGAGCCGCGCCGCTGGTGGCGCGCCTGATCCATAGCTGAAAACTCTGCCCGGCCAGATATGGCCGGGCAGGGTGCAGGCTTTGCACAAGCATCTTTCTTTTTTCGCGCACCGACTTGCTTGCCGTGCTGTCAGGCCAGGCTTGCGCCGTCGCGACTGCTTTCATTCAGGGGCACAGGCAGCATGCAAGAGGTTCTTTCAGGGATCACAACGATATGGGATGCGCTGCAAGGGGGCCAACCCTTTACAATTTCGCGTGCCATCCGCAACCCTGCGTTTTACTGGATTATCAGTGCTGCGATTTTGCCGCTTTCGCTGGTGATCATGATCGTGTTTCGTAAGGTCAGGGTGCTGGACAAGTATCTGGAACCGACAGCCATGTTCCTGATCTATATGACAATCGCGATGATCATCTTTGTCGAGGTGATCCGCCGGTTCTTCTTCAATGTGCAGGTGGCTTGGTCAACCACATTGCCGCCATACCTGTTCTTGCTGCTGACATGGATTGGTTGCGCATATAATGTGAAGCTGCGCGCGCATCTGTCATTTGGCGAGTTCCGCGCAATGATGCGGCCCTCCATGCGGTTGGCCATGTCGTTTCTGGATGCGTTTTTATGGTATGTCATGGCGGTGATCGTGGTGGTTGCCACGTTGCGACTGACAGCCAATTCGGCATCCAATTTCCAGATGCTGCTGGGCACGGATAATGTAATGCGCTGGTGGTTTTACATCTGCGTGCCGATCTCGTGGTTGATCCTTTATGCACGTGTGCTGGAAAATCTGACGCAAGATATCCGCAATTACCGCGCGGGCCAAGAGTTTGGCCTGACCAATGAACTTGCCCGTGAATAGGACATATTCGCTATGACTGATGGCACTTTGACACTGATCTACTCTTTGCTTGCCACTGGCCTGTTCATGCTGGGTGTGCCGATCTTTCTGGTGATCGGGTTATGGGTTGTGGGCATGAGCTTTGTTGTCAACCTGACGCTCGACAATATCGGTTATGCTTTTTCGGCTGTGTTCACGACATCTTTTGCACTTCTGGCCATGCCGCTTTTTATCCTTACAGGCGATCTGATCAACCGCTCTGGTATTGCGCAACGCTTGTCGGCCTTTGCCTATGCCTGCCTTGGCTGGCTGCGGGGCGGGTTGGGTATGGCCAGTATTGGCGCTTGTGGGCTGTTCGCCGCGATTTCCGGGTCAAACTCTGCCACGACAGCCACAATCGGGGCTATGATGCACCCGCGCATGGTAAAAAACGGCTTTGATGAACGCTTTGCCGCCGCCACCGCCGCAGCAGGGGGCACAGTTGGCATTATCATTCCGCCCTCGATCATATTTATTGTTTATGGGTTCTTGATGAACCTCTCCATCTCGGAGCTGTTTTTAGCCGGAATCATTCCGGGGCTTTTGATGGTGCTGGGCATGCAGCTAACCTGCTGGATCATCTGCCGCCGAAATGGTTGGGGTCATCTGATCCGCTTTGAAATCAACCGCATGATCCGCACGGCCTTTGGCGCATGGCTCGGATTTTTCGCTATCGGGCTGGTGCTGTGGGGCATCTATACCGGCAAGTTTTCCCCAACCGAAGCCGCAGGGGTAACAGTTGGTTTTTGCATTGTCGTCGCGCTTATCTCGCGCCCACTATATCTGTTGATAAACCGGGGCAGGGCGGAAAGCGAAGATCTGACACGCACACCCGGCTGGATAGAAATGGTGCTGGTGGAAGGATTCCGCCTGCGCGATTTGCCCGGCGTGGTGCTGAATTCGGCCCGCATTGCCGGAATGCTGGCCCCCTTGATCGGGATTTCAGTTGTGATGCAGCAAATCCTGTCGCTCTTGGGCGCAAAGGACGCGATTGAAGCCTTCATGACAGGGATCGGCGGATATTATGCCGTTTTGCTGATGGCGATGGCCTTTGTCTTTGTGGCCGGGATGGTGCTGGAAAGCCTGCCAAACACGATTATCATGGCCCCAATTCTGGCCCCAATCGCCGTCAGCGTGGGGGTTGATCCGGTGCATTTTGCCGTCATTTTCCTGATTGGCGGGTCTATCGGCTTTATCACGCCGCCATATGTGTTGAACCTTTATGTCGCAAGTGGTGTGACAGGGGTGCCATATATGCGATTGCTGTCTTATATTGTTCCTTATTTAATCGCCCTGATCGCGGTATGGATGCTCGTCGCCTTTATTCCTTGGCTGTCGCTTGTCCTGACCTGATCGCGCTTGGGGCCCAAGCCAGAGCGTAGAGCATGACGCAACAAGTATCGGCCCCA
>JAIUNA010000250.1 GCA_022565265.1 Roseinatronobacter sp.
GCGCCCTTGGGGGGCGGGCGGCCCCGCGGGGGCCCCTTCGGGGGGCGTTTGGGGGGGGGGCGGGTGCTGTGCTGCTTGCGCTGGCGTTCTTTGCCGCAATTGTTCTGGCGGGCCTGCCGGTGGTTCTGGATGCGGGCGCAGAGCGGCTTGCGCTCAAGGTCTTGCTGATTGCCCATCTCCCGTTGGTTTTTGCCGAAGGGGTGATTGTTATGGCGCGGCTGCGCGTGTTGCGCCGTGTCGAGCCGCGGCTTTTGCCGCATGGCTGAGCGCGCGCTCACTCCCCGTGCGCGGCTGGTGATTGCGCTGGCATTGGCATTCGGCATTGCTGCTGTCAAAGGCGTGACTGTGCTGCCTGTGGTTGCACTGCTTGCGGGGGGGCTGGCGCTGGCTTTGGGGCAGGCACGGGCTGTTCTGTGGCGTTTGCGCGGGGCGTCCCTTATCGCGCTTGGGGGCATGCTTGTCTTGCCGCTGATTTCCGGCAAGACCCTCTTTGTGCAATTTGGCCCGGTTGCGCTGCGATGGGAAGGATTGGAGGCCGCACTTCTGATCGCAGTGCGGCGTTTGTCAATCGTGGCGCTGACGCTGGCGCTTTTGGCACCGCTTTCTGTCTTTCAGCTTGTGGGCGCCTTGCGCGGCCTTGGTGTGCCGAGATTGATGGCGGATATGGCATTTCTGACATTGCGCTATGTAGATGAGGTTACAGCCGAGTTGCGCCGCGCCCGGCTTGCCCGAAAGTTGCGCGGCGGGCGCGCGGGCTGGCAGACATTGCCTGAACATGCGGCGTTGCTTGCCACAGGGGTGATCCGCGCACAGGCCCGGTCAGAGCGTTTATGGGCAGCAATGCGCCTGCGCGGGTATGGCAGCGGGCTTGCCATGCCGGTTGCACCTTTGCACGCGCGCGATTGGCTGGCCATGTCGGGGGCCGTATCTGCTGCGCTTGTGATCATATGGTTGGATCGGATATTATGAACGTGCTGGAGCTTGACACCCTCGCAGTGGGTTGGCCGGGGCATGGCCCGGTGCTCAGCGGGCTTGGCCTGAGCCTGATGCCGGGAGAGCGCGTGGGGCTTGTTGGCCCCAACGGAGCAGGCAAGACCACCCTGTTTCACACCATAGCCGGGGTTTTGCCCGCGCAGGGCGGGGCGGTTCGCCTGTGGGGGCAAGCTGTCGGTGCGGGCCAATTCCGTCCCGAAATCGCGCTGGTGTTTCAACAAGCCGAGGATCAGTTATTCTGCCCGACATTGCGTGAAGATGTGAGCTTTGGCGCGCGCAACCTTGGCTTGCCTGACGAACAGGTACAGGCACGCGTTGCGCAAGCGCTGGAGGAATGCGGGTTGAGCGGGCTGGAAGATCGCCCCGTCCATCATCTGTCTGGCGGTGAGAAGCGCCGCGCCTGTATCGCGGGTGCGCTGGTCATGCGCCCTGCTCTGATCCTTCTGGACGAACCTTCTGCCGCGCTTGATATGCGCCAGCGTCGGCGGTTGATTGCGCTTCTGGCACAGAGGGCGCAGGCTATGTTGATTGCCAGCCATGATCTGGAGCTGGTTCTGGAACTCTGCCCGCGCGTGATATTGATTGATCAAGGGCGCATCTGCGCAGATGGCCCCGCGCGTGAGGTACTGGGCGATGCCGCCTTGATGCACGCCCATGGGCAGGAGGTACCCCATTCACTGACACCGCATCACGGCGCAGGGCATGTGCATGTCAGAGCATCCCTGTAGCGTTCCGGCATTCCCGTGGCCCCGTGTTACCCCTTTCGCAATATCTCTCGCATTGTCTGTAGGCCGGTGTCGAACCGCCCGCCGTCCGGTGCAAAGTGATCGCGCCTCTGGCGCTGGCGCTATGGCAGCGGCACAGGGGGATTGCGCGTATAAACCCCGTGACGTGGTTGCAAGGGCCGATAGAACACGCCCTGTAGTCGCGTGCATTTTTTTGCGCTAGGATAACGGGATGGAACCGGATTTGCCCTCTCCCTCTTCCAATTCCCCACTGCTGGCGCATCTGGATATGCGCCTTGCCGATCAGACATGGGGCGAGGTGATCGCGGCCATGGATCGCAATTACGCCGAACTGGTGGCCTATCAGGAACGGCTGGAATCGCAAAATTCCGAGTTGCAATCCATGCGCGAGTTTCTGGAATCGGTTCTGGCCTCGGTCTCGGATGTTTTGATCGTGGCGTCGCGTCTGGGCAAAATCGAGCAGGTTTCGGCGTCACTCAGCTCGCGCATCGGGCAGAATGCGGCCGATTTGCATGGTCGCCAGACGGCCAGCCTGTTTACAGACGCCGCCGCGTTGCACAAGGCGCTTGATGATTGCCGCATCACGCGTGCCCCGGTCTTGATAGAGCTGGAACTGGCCGCGATGCCTGCCCCCATGCCCTATGAGTTGGTTATCGCACCGCGTCGCGATGGGCGGGGGCGGGTTGCGGGGTTTGTCCTGACAGGCCGATCCGTGGGCGAGCTGCGACAAGCCTATCAGGCCCTTGCGCATAGCCATGACGATCTGAAAGCCATGCAAAGCCAGCTTGTGCGCAATGAAAAGATGGCGTCTCTGGGGCGGCTTTTGGCCGGTGTGGCGCATGAGTTGAATAATCCCATCAGTTTTGTTTATGCCAATGCCCATGCGCTGGAACGCTATGCCACCAAGTTTGAAACCTATTTCGACCGTGTCGCAGGCGGGGCAAGCCGGAGCGAATTGATCTCATTGCGCGAGGATTTGCGCCTTGATCGCGAATTGCGCAACCTGCGCGAAGCTGTGCGCGGCGCACGTGAAGGGGCAGAGCGTGTGCGCGATATCGTGGCCGATCTGCGCCGTCTTTCAGCTGATGGCGCGGGCGAGATTGCACAGTTTGATCTGGTTGAAATCAGTCGTGTTGCCGCAAAATGGGTGCTGCGCGGGCGGGCCGAACCTGTGGCGCTTGTTCATGATGGCGCCGAGAGCCTGATTGTGCGCGGGCGCGCGGGGCATATTCAGCAAGTTGTCATGAACCTTGTGCAAAATGCGCTCGATGTTCTTGAAGGGCAGCAGGGTGGGCGCGTGGTGCTCAGTTGTATGGCACAACAAGGGCGCGCGGTGTTGCAAGTGGCCGATAACGGCCCTGGAATTGCGCCAGAGGCGCAGGCGATGATTTTTGACCCGTTTTTTACCACCAAGCCCGTGGGCAAAGGCACAGGTCTGGGCCTGTCAATCAGCCACAAGATTGCGCAGGAACACGGAGGTAATCTGCTGCTTTGCCCACAACAGGCGATCGGAGCCTGTTTTCGTCTGGAATTGCCGCTTGCGACAGGTGAGGGGAGAGGGGAATGAACCTGCTCTGGCTTCAGGCATCGGGCTGTGGTGGCTGTACCATGTCGTTGCTTTGCGCCGAAAACCCCAATGTCTTTGAGACGTTGGCCGATGCGGGTATCCGTATCTTGTGGCATCCGGCGCTGAGCATCGAAAGTGGTGCCGAGGTGCGCGCGGTGCTTGATCGGATCATGCAAGGCGAGATTGTGCTGGATCTGCTTTGCGTCGAGGGCGCGATTGCGCGCGGCCCGCGCGATACTGGCCGCTTTCAGATGCTGACGGGCACAGGGCAGTCCATGATGTATTGGGTGCAACAGCTTGCTCCGCGTGCCCGTCACGTGGTGGCGGTGGGCAGTTGTGCAGCTTTTGGCGGTGTGACTTCGGCAGGTGACAACCCCTCCGATGCCGTGGGCTTGCAATATGAAGGCAGCCATTCGGGCGGGTTGCTGCCGCCCATGTTTCGCGATCAGACTGGCTTGCCGGTGATCAATGTCGCAGGTTGCCCCACGCATCCCGGCTGGGTGCTGGAAACGCTGATGCTGCTGGCGGCGGGCGAGTTGCGCGCGCAAGACCTTGACGGCCACGCCCGCCCACGCTTCTTTGCTGATCATCTGGTACATCATGGCTGTCCAAAGAATGAATTTTATGAATACAAGGCCAGCGCGCGTGATCTGTCCGAAATGGGCTGCATGATGGAGCATTTGGGCTGCATTGGCACGCAGGCGGTGGGGGATTGCAATATCCGGCCTTGGAACGGGTCTGGTTCGTGTACGTCGGGCGGGTATCCTTGCATCAACTGCACGGCACCCGAATTTGAAAACCCGCGCCATGCCTTCACCCAGACACCCAAAATTGCCGGGATTCCGGTGGGATTGCCCACCGATATGCCCAAAGCATGGTTCATGGCGCTGGCATCCCTGTCCAAGGCTGCAACCCCAGAGCGCATTGCGCGCAATGCCGTGTCCGATCGTGTGGATGTACCGCCAACCGTGCGAAAGCCGCGTCCATGACCGAGGCAAGGCTTGTCGTCGGCCCGTTCAACCGTGTTGAGGGGGATTTGGAAGTGCATCTGGATATCCGCGACGGGGCTGTAGCCAGCGCAAGGGTCAATGCGCCCCTGTATCGCGGGTTCGAGCGGATGCTCGAAGGGCGCGACCCGCGCGATGCGCTGACCATCACGCCGCGCATTTGCGGGATTTGTTCGATCAGCCAAGCCGCCGCCGCCGCGCGCGCGCTGGGGGCGGCGATGGGTCTGCGCCCGACACCGCAGGGGGAAGCCATGGCGGCATTGATTCATGCCGTTGAAAATATCAGCGATCATCTGACGCATTTTTACTTGTTCTTCATGCCAGATTTCGCCCGGCCCGCCTATTGCGGGCAAGAGTGGCACAATGCTGTGATGCAGCGCTTTACCGCAATGGAGGGGTCTGGCGCGCGCCCCCCAGTCCGGGCGCGGGGGCGCCGGATGGCAATGCTTGGGCGGGATGCGGGTAAAAGGGCGCAGAAGCGGGGCCTACCAC
>JAIUNA010000251.1 GCA_022565265.1 Roseinatronobacter sp.
CAAAAGCCCCCCCACAAAGATAAACGCAACCCCCGTCCCGCCAGAGATATTGCCAAACAGATGGCCCACCACATCTATCAGTTCTTCCGCCAGCCGCGATTTCTCCAGCATCACCCCCATGAACACGAATAACGGTATCGCCATAAGGGTGTAATTGGTCACCACCCCGTAAATGCGCGAGGGCAGCAAGCTGAACAGCGCCGGGCCAAAACCGATATAACCAAAAAAGAAGGCCGAGGCCGCAAGGGCTATCCCCACCGGGATACCAATGATCAGCAACACGAAAAACGCCGCGATCATGGCAATCGCCAGCAATTCATTGGGTGTCATGGACAAAAACCTTATTGTGCGCGGATTACGCTTTGCCGCGCGGTGGTAGGGCGAAAGCATGGCGCAGCACATGCGCCAGCCCTTGCAGCGCCAAAAGCCCAAAGCCCAAGGGGATCAATGCTTTCAGCGCAAAACGATGCGGCAGCCCCCCCGGATTGGGCGAGGATTCGCCGCGCATATAGGACATTTCAACCCAAGGCAGCGAGAGTTTGACCAGCAAAACCCCAAGCGCCACAATCAGCAACCCGCCGATAACCTCGGTCAGGCGCTGCACCATGGGGGGGAAGCGTTCATACAGCACATCAACGCGCACCTGTTCGCCCGATAGCAGCGCATAAGACATACCAAACAGCGCGATGGGGGAAATCAGGTGCCATTGCAATTCCTGCGCCCAAACCGCCCCGGTGCGGAACAGGTATCGGGCGAATACATCGCCCGCCACCAGCAGCACCAGCGCCACGCAGACCCAAGCAGCCAGTATGCCAAACACTTTGACAACCGCTTCAAGGGCAAGAACAAGACGCAAGACTGCAGGTTTCATCTGGCTTACATCTCCAGAATGTCTTTGTACCAAGATACTTCGCTGATACGCGCCCAACCATCGTGATCGGCCTTGAAGGCGAAATAGCTGTCATGCACCTTGCGGGTGATGGCGGAATTATTCGCCTCTGTTTCCAGCGTATCCAGCGTCGCTTCACGCAGCGCGGCAATCACCTCTGTTGGCAAGGGGGCTGCGGTAACACCGTGATTGGTGACAAGATCTGTCAGCGCCGCGCCATTGACCGATTCAGACCATGTCAGGCTTTCAAGGCAGGCGGCCTGAGAGGCTTGCCGCACGATCATTTGCAAATCTTCAGGCAGGCTATCCCATGCGGCCTTGGAGATCAGCAATTCGCCCGTGGTGGCGGGTTCGTGCCAGCCGGAGGTGTGATAGAATTTCGCGGCCTGATGCAGGCCCAGCGCGCGATCCTGATAGGGGCCGACAAATTCGGCAGCATCAATCACACCGCGTTCCAGCGCGGGGAAAATCTCGCCGCCCGGCAACAGGCGGGTATCTACCCCAAGGCTGGCATAAACGCGGCCCGCAAGCCCCGGAATACGCATGCGCAGGCCGTTCAGCTGGCTCAGGCTTTCCACAGGTTCGCGGAACCAGCCTGTCATCTGCACGCCAGTCGAATTCATGGGGAAGGCGACAAGGCCAAAAGGCTCATAGGCCTCGTGCCACAGCTCCAACCCGCCACCATGGAACAGCCATGCCATATGGCCCATATAGGACAGGCCGAAAGGCACAGTTGTGAAATACTGCGCAGCAAAGACATTGCCCGACCAGAAATAACTGTTCGAGGCGTTCATCTCGACCACGCCCTGTTGCACGGCATCAAACCCCTCGAATGCGGGGATCAATTCGCCAGCGGCGAAATGCTGGATATTCAACCGCCCGCCCGACATGATGCGGATTTTCTCGATCATATCGGTGGGGCTGCCGGGGCCAACAGTATAGAAAGGCGCGGTTGGCCCATAGCTGTTGGTCATGCGCCAGTTGAACGTATCTTGCGCGCGCGCAATCTTGGGGGCGGCAACCCCTGCGCCCACGGCAGTCAGGGCAGAGGCGGAAAGAAACTTGCGACGATCCAAGGGAACTTCCTTTCAAGTGCAAAAGTGGCTTTTGCTGCATCGCAGCGGCGTGGATGAAGACCTAGTGCCCCCCCGCGCCCCTGTCCGTATCCGACCCTGAAAAAACTGTTCCGCGCCACAAAACTGTATACAATTTACGCAGAAAAGAATTGCTTTGAACACATTATGTGCGCCACATAAACTGGCCACAGCCTGAATCGCCCCGCATGCCGCACCCGCTGAAGGCCCCATGGCCCCCAGATGGCCCCGCAGGCGGTATTTGGCGGCACAGGGCTTGCGGGTAAGGGTTTGGGGCCTATCATCCCTGCCAGTACCCGCAGGAAAACACAGCCAATTCGGCAAGACAGGGAGTGTATCATGCCAGATGGAAGCAGACCCACCGCACGCCGCAGCGTTATCGTTTCGGAATTTACCAATAGCGTGCTTGATCCCGCAGCCCCCATGCTTGGCCCGGTGGAAAATGGCGGCACGATCATCGCCAATACCGCGCCGGGCTGCTGGGGGCCGATGATAACGCCGCGCTTGCGGGGCGGCCATGAAGTGACGCGCCCTGTCTATGTGGAAGGGGCAGAGATTGGCGATGGCATTGCCATTCGTATCCGCGATATCACTGTTACCTCGCTGGCCACTGCATCGGGGCATGACAGCTCTCCCGAAGGGTTTTGTCTGGGTGATCCCTATGTGGCGGCGCGCTGCCCTGTCTGTGATACTGTCTGGCCCGAAACCCATGTGGAAGGCATTGGCCAGGATGCCGTGAAATGCGATAGCTGCGGCAATGCCGTCAAACCCTTCGAGATTGTGCATGGCTATACTGTCACCTTCGATGAAACCCGCACAGTTGGCCTGACCCTGCCCAAGGCGGCGGCAGAAGAGATTGCCAAAGACGCCAATCATTACGCCGCCCTGCCTGATGAAAGCCGCCAGCATTCTATCCTGACATTCGCCCCAAGCGATATGCCGGGCACGCTGATCCGCCTGCGCCCCTTTATGGGCCAATTGGGCACATGCCCGTCAAAAGCCATGCCCGACAGCCATAATGCAGGCGATTTCGGCGCGTTTCTGGTGGGTGCGCCCCATGATTACGCCATCACCGCCGAGGAACTGGCAGAGCATAAAACCGATGGCCATATGGATATTGACGCCGTGCGCGCCGGGGCAATCCTGGTGGCCCCTGTAAAGGTGCGCGGCGCGGGCGTGTATCTGGGCGATATGCATGCAGGCCAAGGCGATGGCGAAATCGCAGGCCATACAATGGATGTATCGGGCAGCGTGACGCTACAGGTGGAAGTGGTCAAGAACTACCCTATTGACGGGCCAGTGCTGTTTCCGCTGGAAGAAGATTTGCCACCACTGGCCAAGCCCTTCAGCGCCAGCGAAACCGCCAAAGGCCAAAGGCTGGCCGCTAAATGGGGCATGGGCGCGCTGGAACCCTTGGCCCCAATTTCCGTGATCGGCACGGCCGCCAATCTGAATTTGGCAATTGAAAACGGGCTTGCCCGCGCCGCGGCCCTGCTGGGTATGAGCGTGGCCGAAGTGCGCAACCGCGCCACTGTCAATGGCGCAATAGAGATTGGCCGCGCGCCGGGGGTGATACAGGTAACCTTCCTTGCCCCGCTTGCCCGGCTCGATGCCGTGGGCCTTGGCGATTACGCGCGCGAGCAATACGGGCTGTAGCGCCTTGGGGCCGCCTATGGATGGCTATCCATAGGCGGCCCGCCTCTTATACAGCTACAGGCACATGCATTCCCACGGCCTGCGCCTCTCGGCGCAACTCGGTACATAGCAGGTCGCAAAATCGCCGCCGTGGGGTGGCAGGATCGAACATCAGCCCCAACCGGCGCAAGGGCGCGGGATCCCCCAGCGGCATGACGCGCAGTTGCGGGCTGTGCAATTTGGGATGGTCTGGCACAACCGAAACACCCAACCCAGCCGCGACAAGGGCAAGAACACCGTCCTGGGTATCCACCTCCATCACAGTTTGCACCTGAATGCCGTTATGCTCCAACGCGCGCTCTACCATTTCGCCCACACGGGCTTGGCGCGAAAACCGCACATAGGGGTTGTTTTGCAACAGCTCGCGGAAATCCGCGCCCTGCGCGCTGGCATGGGCCACCACCACCAGCCGTTGCGCGCTGATCGTGTTAAAAATGAACCCCGGCGCAAGCGCTGTTGTGCCGGTTGTCAGCGCCACATCTATCAGCCCTGCACGCAGAGAGGCTTCCAAGTCATGCGCCAGCCCGGTGGTAAGGCGCATTTCCAGACGCGGATGACTTTCGCGCAAGCGGCGCAGCGCGGCGGGCAGCAGGGTAGATACAGCCGTATGCACCGCACCAATCCGCAGCTTGCCTGCATTGCTGTCGCGGCGCAGGCTTTCAGACAGGTCTTCCCATATCTTGATCACTTCGCGCGCGCGGTCAATAAATTCGCGCCCCTCCTGTGTCAGCACAGGCGGGCGGCGCGAGCGGTCGAACAGGCGCAAATCCACATCCGCCTCCAGCCCGCGCATCTGCACCGAAATCGCAGAGGCCGACAGCTCCAGCGCCTCGGCAGCCTGTGCAAAGCTGCCGTGATCCACCACAGCGATAAAGGTATAAAGTGATTTCACATCCATACTCTAACCACCTGTCAGCCCGCGCCAGACCAGATTAAGCCCCAGACAGCCCAGCACCTCCAAAAACAGCGCGCGGAATTTCTGCGCCGGCACGCGCGCAACCATGCGATTGCCCAGCCACATGCCCGCTATTGCAGCAGGTAGCGCAATTGCCGATAAAAACAGCCGTTCCGCCGTAAACACGCCCACAAGC
>JAIUNA010000252.1 GCA_022565265.1 Roseinatronobacter sp.
CTCATCCCCAGATTGCAACTGCTCCTTCGCGCAAAGCAATATCATAGGAAATTCCCGGTAAACACCGCAGATTTGCCACGCCAGTTTCCTTCCAGACAGGCAGGGATTACGCTTGCCGGAAAGCAGGCCATATCTGGCGGCATCATGCGCCATGGGGCGCGAAAATTCTGTCTGCGCCGCCCGATAGCACCCATGCGGCACGGCATGCTCTGGCGCAGGGCTGTAGGGATAGCCCGCGAAACCGGCCATGCGATGCAATCTTCACGCATCTGTGCAATCTGGCCGCAGGGCGCAGCATTTGTACCACAGCCTACTGGCATTCCCGGCCTCGACACTCTATTTTGCGCAGCAACGCAAGGAATAAGGGAATGAGCCTTGGACGACAAGCATGATGGCCCGATCACCAAAGACGGAATTCGCCTGCATACAGAGGCGGATTTCGAGGGCATGCACCGGGCCGGGCAAGTAACCGCGCGCATTCTGGATGATATCGCGGAACATGTCTTTCCGGGCCAGACCACCGAAGAGCTGGATCACCTGATTACCCAGATGGTCGAAGCGTCTGGCGCAACATCCGCGACAATCGGTTATCGGGGGTATCAGCATGCAAGCTGCATTTCCGTCAATCATGTTGTCTGCCACGGCATTCCCAGTAACAAGGTGCTCAAACCCGGCGATATTCTGAATATAGATGTTACTGTCATTCTGGATGGTTGGTTTGGCGACAGTTCGCGCATGTATGTGGCGGGCGAATTGCCGCGCAAGGCAGAGCGGCTGATACAGGTGACGTATGACTCGTTGATGCTGGGAATAGAAGCCGTGCGCCCCGGCAACACATTCGGCGATATTGGGCATGCCATCCAAAGCTATGTTGAAAGCCAGCGCATGTCAGTGGTGCGTGATTTTTGCGGGCATGGATTGGGGCGGGTGTTTCATGCCCCGCCCAACGTGCTGCATTACGGCAGGCCGGGCACAGGGCCGCGGCTGGAAGAGGGAATGTTTTTCACCATTGAACCAATGGTCAATCTGGGGCGGCCCGAAACCAAGGTTCTCGCCGATGACTGGACAGCTGTCACGCGCGACAAATCCCTGTCTGCCCAGTTTGAACACTCAATCGGGGTAACAGCCTCAGGGTTTGAGATTTTTACTCTTTCGCCTGCAGGAAAATTTCATCCGACGTGGCGTTAAGCTTGGCCTCTGCCACGCTTTTTGCTTTCTCAAGCGTGGCATTTAAAACACCCCCCAACAAAACAGCGTAAGCAGAGATGTAAAACCACATAAGCAGGGCTACCACCGCGCCGATAGACCCATAGATCTCATTATAGTTACCGAAATTCTTTATATAAAATGAAAAGCCCGCAGAAGCAGTTAACCACAAGGTTAATGCTGCAATCAATCCGGGCTTCCAGATTTTTGGCTGATGGCGAGGGCGGTTTGGCCCGATCTTGTAAAATACTCCAATCCAAAGCGCGACAAGACTAAGCGACAATAGCCAGCGACTGGCCTCTAGCAAAACAACTTGCGCACCGCCCAGCGGAAAGATTGCCAGCACCACCGGAAGCACCAGAATTGAAAGCAGCGCGACAACGCCAACCACCAGCATTCCCAGCGTAATGACGGCCACGCTAGCCGCATGCCAAAGCCCTTTGCGGCGTGGGGTGCCATGAATTGCGCATAGCCCAATCAACATTGCATCCACTCCGCGCCGCGCAAGGAACAATGCAATCATGGCAGAAATAAGGCTGGCCCAGCCCAAAACGCCTTCATTCGCCCAGATCAGGCGGTTGATCTGCCCCTCCAGCAAGACAAGCGCGGCAGGCGGCAGGAAATCTTGCATCAGTGCCAATTGATCATTCAGCATGATCGGATCTGCAAAGACACCGAAAACGGAAATGAAGGCGGCAATCCCCGGAAACACCGCCAACAAAGCAAAAAAGGCCACTCCCGCAGAGAGCAGCCCTGTATTTCGCGCATTCGCCGCATGATAAAAGTCAGCGACCAGGCGTATATTCGCCCAAAGGGCGGCACGCCCCGCCATCAGATCGCGAGATCATCCATTGTTTTTCCCGCATCCAGCGCATCGACAACCCAGCGCGGCTTACGCCCACGGCCCGACCATGTTTGCGTTGGGTCTTCCGGGTTGGCATATTTCGGCATAACTGCTGCGCGCGTTGCTTTTGCGGGCTTGCCCAAAATCTGCTCTATTGTGAAACCATGCTGACGAAGAACGGCTTCAGCCTCGGAAAGCGCCTGCTTGCGCGCGCGCTCTTCAAAGGTCACGATCGCCTTTTCAACATCTTTGCGAATTCTTTTCAGTTCATCGAGGGAAAGAGAGTTGAAATCCAAGGTATAACCTCCAAAAAATGATAGTATAAATAAAAAGCATTTTTATTTTCGTTGCAAGTGAAAATTCACCGATTTCCGGAAAAACCAGTAAAAAAATAATGAGGAGTATCACACAGCGCCCGAAATATGCCGCAGTTGCGGGCAGCCTGTTACGCCTCATATGGCTTTTACGCAGCTGCAATAACAGATTTCTCAATTCTGAACCACAAACGGCCTCAATAAATACTGGTGGCTTTGCGAAACCACTTGCGAAGTCTGTCTGGCCCACAAAGCGCCAAGGGGGTGCAGGCTGGCCGGGAACAGACCACGAAATCGCAACGCCCCTCGAAAATTGCCGCAGCAACACGCCTTTCTTTTGGCACGGCCTTGGGCTATCTCTTCGGCTGTATCGCCCCAAAAAGAGCGTGATGATGACCCGCAGCGACAATCCGGCCGACCCGTTCAAAAAAGCGCTCTCCGAGGCCGCGCGCACCATGGCGGATGCGCGTGACATGACAGTCACCTATTCTGTCGATCCGCCGGGGCTAAGCGGCGATACTATGCGCCTTCCACAAGTCACCCGGCGCATGACGCGCGATGAGGTGCTTTTGGCGCGCGGCACAGCCGATACATTGGCACTGCGCCACCGTTTTCATAACACAGCGCTTCATACGCGCTACATGCCCCAAGGCCAGATGGCGCGCGACCTGTATCAGGCAATGGAAGAAGCCCGCTGCGAAGCCGTGGGCGCGCGCCACATGCCCGGCACGGCAAAGAACATAGATGCCCGCATTGCCCATGAGGCCACGCGCAAGGGCTATTCTCAAATCCGCGACAGGCAGGATGCGCCGCTATCGGTTGCGGCCTCTTACATGATCCGTCAGCTTGCCACAGGCCGCGATCTGCCCGAAGGGGCGGCCCATGTGCTGGATCTGTGGCGCGGCTTTATCGAAGAACGCGCTGGCAGCACGCTGGAGAGCTTGGAAAAGGTGCTGGCAGATCAGGGCCAATTCGCCCGCTTTGCCCGCAAGATGATCGAAGACCTGGGCTATGGCGACCAGCTTGGCGATGATCCCGATGATATGGGCGACGAAGATGAGGGCAGCGACGACGAGACCGATGCCGAACCCGAAGAGCCTGAAAGCCCCGACAGTCAGGGGCAGGATGAACAATCCGACGAAGACAGCGCCGAGGATAGCCCCGCGCAAGACAGCGCTCAGGCCGATATGGCGATTGATGACAACGCTGAAGATGAAATGTCGGACGAGGCGCAGATGCCAGAGGCCGATGCCCCGCGCGAACCGCCCTCACCGCCGCCCCATTCCGAGGCAAGTGCGGATTACAAGGTATTCACCACCGATTTCGACGAGGAAATCCGCGCCGAGGATCTGGCCGATCCGGCAGAGCTGGAACGCCTGCGCGCCTATCTGGATCAGCAGTTGGAACCCCTGAAAGGCGCGGTTTCGCGGCTGGCAAATAAACTGCAACGCCGCCTTCAGGCGCAGCAAAACCGCTCTTGGCTGTTTGATCTGGAAGAGGGGATTCTGGATGCCGGGCGCTTGGCGCGTGTGGTGGCCAACCCTACTACGCCACTGTCCTTCAAGCAGGAAAAAGACACCGAATTTCGCGATACCGTGGTCACGCTGTTGCTGGATAACTCCGGCTCCATGCGCGGGCGGCCTATTTCCATTGCCGCCATATGTGCCGATGTGCTGGCCCGCACGCTGGAACGGTGCAATGTGAAGGTGGAAATTTTGGGCTTTACCACCCGCGCGTGGAAAGGCGGGCAATCGCGCGAGCGGTGGTTGCAACAGGGCCGCAGCTTGCAGCCGGGGCGGCTGAATGATCTGCGCCATATCATCTACAAACACGCAGACGCCCCTTGGCGCCGCGTGCGCCCCAATCTGGGCCTGATGATGAAAGAGGGCTTGCTGAAAGAAAACATCGATGGCGAGGCGCTGGAATGGGCGCATCGGCGCATGATGGCCCGGCCAGAGGCGCGGCGCATCCTGATGGTAATTTCAGATGGTGCGCCGGTGGATGATTCCACCCTCTCGGTGAATGCTGCCAACTATCTGGAAAAGCATCTGCGCGATGTTATTGCCATGGTAGAGCGGCGCAAGGCGGTGGAACTGCTGGCCATAGGCATCGGGCATGATGTGACGCGCTATTACCAGCGCGCCGTCACGATTACCGATGTGGAACAACTGGCGGGTGCCATGACAGAGCAACTTGCGGCCCGGTTTGACAAAGACACGCGCGCACGGGCGCGGTTTATGGGCATCAAGCGCGCGATGTGAGGGGGGGGGGGGGATGGCCCCCACCCCCGCCTTTCAATTTAATTGTGCGGCCTGCACCCACCCCCAAAACCGTTGGGGCATAACCGCCATGACAACAACCCCACACCC
>JAIUNA010000253.1 GCA_022565265.1 Roseinatronobacter sp.
AATCTGCGCCCGCGCTTTGCTACCCCCTGCGCCGCTACCACCCCCGATGCCCCGCACACCACCGCCCCCGCCCCCGCCACCCCCGCCAGACACGGCACCCGGTGCAGGGGCCAGAAGCTCTGCCCCCGCCTTCTCCAGCGCAGCCCGCCCATAGGCCTGATCCGCCTGCCCGATACGCGCGCCATATTCAAAGGCGGCAGGTTGCGAACAGCCCGTCACCACCATGCTCAGCGCCGCAACAGCGCAGATTATCTTGTACATTCAAATATGCTCTGCCCATGCCCATCGCGGATAGGTTGTTTTTTCTTGAACCCATCCAATTCTCAAGCCGTACTCTCAAAAGATAAAATTTTATAATAATTTTCGCAAATTTTGTGACCAGACCCGCTGATTACCGCAACCAAAGGCATGATCCATGACAACACTTTTCATCGCAGACGATTACGAAGCACTGCTAAGCCCCCTGCGCGATGGGATCAGGCCAACGCTCAGCAATGACACGCTGCAACTGCTTGAGAATTTCTCGTTGGCGGAATCGGATGGGACGATTACGGGGGTATCACTGGATGCAAACGGCCTTACTGTCACAGCCACCAGTCTGGATCCCTCGGACAGCACAATTTACACCGTGCGGATATCCGGCAGCGGCATAGCCCCTGTCACCTCTCTGGATGGGTTGAGAGAGGCGCTAGATGCGGGCACGGCAAACGGCTCCATCAACCAGATCAGCATTGATTACGGCGCCCAGCGGGTGGCGCAGTTTGATATTGCGCCGGGTAGCCTTGCCCTCAGCTCTGGCACCCAACGGCTGGAATTGACAGGCGGTTTCCCTGTCACGCTAACAGATATCATCACATTCGCTGATACTCTGTTTGGCGAAATTGACGGGACTTTGGATGCCTATGCTTTCACAGGCATGACGCTGACAGATAACAACCAGCAGATTTTCAACATCTCGCTTGATGATGGTTCTTTGCGGTTGGAATATGAGGGTTTCACGATCGTTGCCGAAGATTTCTCGCTGTCTTTGCAAGATGTATTCACTTTTCTGGAGCCACCGCGCGGCCAGATCATCCCGCAACTGCGCCTGCTGGATTCCGAAGGCAACGAAGTGCTGGGGCAGGTTTTCTCATTCTCGAATGACGAACCAAACGCGCTGCGCGTTGGCTATGCAAATTTGGCCTACGGGCACTTACTACGCCGAAATCAGCGCGCGCCCAGACAGTGCCGGGCCAGAGTGGCAAACGCAAACGGGCCTGTATCAGCTATACAGCTCGTTCTGGTTTGGGGACAGCAATCCGAACCAGCCCACATTCGAAAATGCTGGCGATGCGCCAGCAAGCATTGAAACGCCCTATATTCTGAATTCTGGTGCAAGCTTCTTTGGCGCGGTGGATTTCACCGGCGATGCAGATTGGGTGCGGATAGAATTTCAGAGCTTCTCTGGCACGACCACATGGTCGGATGGCGATGACTCTGGCGAAGGCTTTACGATTGAAAACGGGCTGTCTCTGTTGGCATTCGGCACGGGCCAGCCGGAACAGACATTGTTCGATTTTCCCGGCCTCAGCTTTAGCAGCCTGACAATCACAGACCCGGATGGAGATGTGATCATCTCTGCCACCGATATCGAAAACTTTGCAGATTTTCTGATAGCGCTGGATGACGCGCTTCAATCGCTGGGCATGTCGCCTGTCGGGGGGTTCGCCTTTGCAACGGGCGATCCCCATCTGATGACGCTGGACGGGCTGGGCTATGGCTTTCACGCGGCGGGGGAATATGTGCTGTTCCGCGCCACAAATGGCTTTGATTTCGAATTGCAATCGCGCATGTCCCCGGCGGGCGAGAATGTAACCGCGAATGTGGCCGCCGCGCTGAAGATGGAAGGTGATACCATCATCATCGCGCCGGGGGCCAACCAGTTGTTGGTGAATGGCGATGTCGTCTCGCTAAGCCCCGATGACGACCACTATTTCATGGGTTGGGGCCGGATAGAACGCAGCGGCTCTACCTATGAAATAGTGGTTTATGATCCCGCAGGCCCTGGCAGTAGCATCATCGTGGTCGATGTGTTTGCCGAACGCGTTGATATCGGGCTTCGGCTATCCACCTTCTGGATGAACAGTGTCGAAGGCCTGCTTGGCAATTTTAACGGGCGCACAGGCGATGATCTGGTTCTGGCCAATGGCACGCCGATCACCTTCCCCCTTGTCTTTGGCGATGATGAAGCAACGGGGCAATTCGGGCTATATGGCCAATTCCGCGACGATTGGCGCGTGAATGATGACACCACGCTTTTCGGCCCTCTCTATGCAGAGGGCGAGGGGCCAGATAGCTTTTACCTGCCCGATTACCCCACACAGATGATCACGCTGGACGGGTTTTCAGCGGATGACAGGGCAGCGGCAGAAGCAGCAGCGCAAGAGGCAGGGCTGGAACCGGGCACACCCGCGTTCAACAATGCGGTTCTTGATTTGCTGGTGACAGGGGATGAAAGTTTCCTTCAAAGCCATCTGAACATACAGGAGGCATTTGAAGATTTCGATATCGACCAGTCCAATATCGTCACCCCGCCTGTCACACCCGGTGGGATTACTGACAGCCTGCTTGCCCTGTCGGGCAAGGTGCGCGACTTGCGCACTGGTGATGACCTGGATGGCACTGTTGTCACCTTCCGGCCAGAGGGGCGCTCTGTAAACCTGACGCGCAATGCCAATACCGAGGGGGATTTCTCCTTCAGCCTGTCGCCAGATACAAGCGGCACGCTGCAAGCAACCCGCGCAGTGCAGGATGACGACCCCCAGACAACGATTCTGGATGCGCTGAACATCTTGCGCATGGCTGTGGGCATTACCCCCTCATTTGGCGAGGCCAAGGCGCAGAATTTCATTGCCGCCGATCTGACAGGCGATGGCCAGGTAACTGTGCTGGATGCTCTCGAAGCGTTGCGCGCGGCTGTGGGCATTCAATCCGCCAATGCGCCGCGCTGGGTGTTTTTTGATGCCACAACGGATTTCGAGGGCCTCGGCCTCTCTGCCACGAATACCCATGTGCCCCAGGGCGTTGCCATAAACCCAATGGAAGCCGCACAATCGGGTGTCGATATGGTGGGTATCTTGTTGGGCAATATGGTGGAATACGCCTAAGCCTCTTCCCCACGCCTTAATAAAACCCTGCGGATTTCACAAAAATCCGCAGGAAAGGCCACTTTTTTGACGCAATTACAGCGCGCCCGCACCATACCCGCTTCGCACTCTCCACCTTGGGTGACTATGACAAGGTGGGGTTATGCGGCTGCAGGCGCTTGCGCATGCCCAGACGGGTATTGCGCTATTTGATACGCCAATCACGGCCTCTGTCCTGTGGCAACCGGCACAAGGCGGGGCAATTCTGCTTACATCTTCGGGGCGCAACGGCGGCCTTGCCAGTTGGAGCCTTGGGCCGCAGGGCCAGTTGCAGGCGATTGGCCAAACCGCCTATGCCCATTTCTCCGCGCGTGATGGGCTGGTTCTTGCCCCGCTGCTGGGTGAAATGGTGGCGTTCTTTGGCGCGACAGCGACACATTTTCGCGGCATTGCCATCAATCCCGATGGCACGCTTGGCCCGGTACGCGCGGTCAGCTTTGCCCATGTGGAACGCGAAACACTGGCAGGGGATACCAGTTTTCTGCCGCTTTGGGCGCTTCAGCGCGAGGTTGCCGCACCGGGGTTCGAGGCTGATCTTGGCTGGCGCGCCACCACCGCTTTTGCCGCCGCCCCCGATGGCGGTTATCTTCTCTCCAGCGCTCTGGACAGCGCCATCACATGGCTTGCGGCAGGCACAGCGCCCGAAAAACTGGGCGCAGATCTGGGCATATCCGCGCCCACAGGGCTGGTGGTGCTGGGGGATCGGGTGGTGGTGGCGGGGGCTGCGGGATCGTCGCTTTCGGTGCTGCGCGCGGATGGGGGCACATATCTGGCCACCGACCATGTGATAGATACCAATTCTACCGCCTTTCGCCGGGTGCAGGCCATTTCCGGGCTGCAAGCCCAAACCGGGGCCGGGGCGGTGGATCTGGTTTTCGTAGGTGGCAATGATCACGGCATCAGCGCCTTTGCTGTCACGCGCGAGGGTTGGCTGGTCTGGCTGGATACGTTTTTCGATACCCCACAGACAGGGATTTTCGATATCTCCACGCTTCAGGCCGTGCAGCAGGGCAGCGATATTGTGATCACCGCCACATCGCACCGCGATACGGGGGTTACTGTACTGCGCCTGCCCTTGGCCAATTTTGGCGGTATCGTGCAAAACGGGCAGGGCACGGCGCAAGACAATATCCTCATTGCGCAGCCCGGCGTAACCCAACTGTCTGCCGGGGGCGGGGCAAATATCTTTGTGATCCGCCCGCAAGATGCGGCCATCACAATCACAGGCTTTGCCCCCGGTCTGGACAGGCTGGATCTGAGCGCCTGGCCCATGTTGCGCGATATCAGCCAGTTTCAGTTTCAAACCCGGCCCGGTGGTGCATGGATCGGCTATCGGGGGTATGAGCTGCATATCACCTCGCGTTCTGGCGCAGCACTTGCGTTGCAAGATATCTTTCCCCAAGGGCTTTTGGGGCCGGATCGCGTGATGATCCTGACAGAGCAGGAATTGCTCGGCGCTTTGACTGCGCCAGAACCGCAGCCAGAACCAGAACCAGAGCCGCAACCGCAGCCGGAACCAGAACCGCAGCCAGACC
>JAIUNA010000254.1 GCA_022565265.1 Roseinatronobacter sp.
CGCACTTTCACCATAGGTCGATCCAAGGCCCCCGCGGCTTCCTCCTTCCGAGGTTTGTCAACGTGGGCCGCCAGCTCTTGGCCGCCAATGTCGTGCCGCGGCCCACATCGAAAAACCTTCAGGAGAGGGGACAGTCACTCTCTCCCCGGCCAATCCCCGCACCAAGCCCGGTTAACAGGGGGCGAAGCCCCCCCGGGCAGCGCCCGACCGCCCCCAGGGCGGGCGCTTTGCTGCCACCTGCGCGGGGATCGAGGTCACGGGGGATTTCACCATAAAGTGCAGACCACAAATGTCAGAGCGCCCACCCGCGGTCGGGCGCCGCCCTATGTTGCAAGGTTTGCGAGAGATGCCGCGACTGCCCAGCGATTCTGGGCGGCCTTCGGCCTTTATTCCGCGCAGGGCAATAAGGCATGACAGTCTGCACGCCCCCCCCAAGCGGCCCCTCATGGAAGAACTCGTGGGCAGGGGGCCAGCATTACTCCAGCGCGACCAGCCCCTCACGGTAGCGGCGCATATTGGCGCGGTAGCCTTCAGCAGAGGCCAACAGCCGCGCCTGTGCCGCGCTGTCCAACTGCCGCACCACGCGCCCCGGCGCGCCCATCACCAATGCGCCATCCGGGATGACCTTGCCCTCGGTAACAAGCGCCCCCGCCCCGATCAGACAGCCCTTGCCAATCACAGCCCCATTGAGCACCGTGGCCCCCATCCCGATCAAAGACCCCGCGCCAATTGTGCAGCCATGCAACATGGCCTTATGGCCAATGGTGCAGTGCGCGCCAATGCGCAGCGGATAGCCCATATCGGTATGCAGAACGCAGCTTTCCTGAATATTGGTGCCTTCACCTATCTCCAACGGCTCGTTATCGCCGCGCAAAGTGGTGTTGAACCAGATCGAAACCCCTTCGGCCAGATGCACATCCCCAATCACATGCGCGCCCGGCGCAACCCAATAATCGCCGCTTTCCGGCACGCGAGGGCGACGGCCTTCCAGTTCATACAGCATCACGCACCCCCCAGCTTGCGCAGCCGCGCAATCAGTGCCGAAGTATCCCAGCGCCCACCACCCATGGCCTGCACCTCTTTGTAAAACTGATCCACCAGCGCCGTTACAGGCAAAGACGCGCCAATTTCATCGGCAGCAGCCAGACAGATGCCCAGATCCTTGCGCATCCAATCGACAGCGAAGCCATGGTTGAACTGCCCGTCCAGCATGGTGGCATGACGATTGGCCATCTGCCATGATCCCGCCGCACCCTGAGAAATCACCTCGACCACCGCGCGCCCGTCCATGCCCGCCTTTTCACCGAAATGCAGCGCCTCTGACAGGCCCTGTACAAGCCCGGCAATGCAAATCTGGTTCATCATCTTGGCAATCTGGCCTGCGCCACTGTCGCCCATACGCTTGGCAATCCGCGCATAGGCGGCCATCACAGGCTCTGCGCGGGCGAAATCCGCCGCATCGCCGCCGCACATGATGGAGAGCACACCATTCTCCGCGCCCGCCTGCCCGCCAGAGACAGGCGCATCCACAAAGCCAAGCCCCTGCGCCTGTGCGGTGTCGTATAATGCGCGCGTCACCTGTGCGGAAACGGTGGTATGATCCACACACAGCGCTCCCTTGGTCATTGCGGCAAATGCGCCCTCATCCCCCAGACAGACCGCACGCCGATCGTCATCATTGCCCACACAGGCCATGACAAATTCCGCGTCTTGGGCGGCGGCAAAGGGCGTGGGCGCGGCCCGGCCTCCATGCGCTGCAACCCAGGCCTCGGCCTTGGCAGCGGTGCGATTATAGACTGTCACCTCATGGCCTGCGCGGGCCAGATGGCCTGCCATAGGCCCACCCATCACCCCAAGCCCCAGAAACGCCACTCTTGCCATTGCATCCCTCTCGAATTCTTGTGATTGCGCTTTCAGCGCTGGGGCAATACCTATCAGCGCCACACCCACCGTCAACACAAAGACCGATTTTCACCCATGTTCACCCTGTTTCGCTGGCTTTTGAGAATTTTCGGAACTTTGGCCGCGCTGGCTGCGATTGGCGGGATCGGGGTGTATTTCTTCCTGTCGCGCTCGCTGCCCGATTATAGCGAAAGCTTTGCCCTGCCCGGATTGGCCGGAGAGGTGGAGATCGTGCGCAACACCCATAATGTGCCCCATATTTTTGCGGCGCAGGATGAAGACGTATTTTTCGGACTTGGCTTTGTGCATGCGCAAGACAGGCTGTGGCAGATGCAGATGCTGCGACGCACCGCACAGGGGCGATTGTCGGAAATGTTCGGCCAGCGCACATTGCGCAGCGACGAGCTGATGCGCAGGCTGGATATCTACACGCTGGCCCGCGACTCTCTGGCGGTGCAAGATGCTCAGACACTGGCCGCGCTGGACGCCTATGCGAACGGGGTGAATGCGTGGCTTATGGCCACCAACGCCCGCGCGCGGGGCCGGGGCGCACCAGAATTTTTTGTGTTCAACGCGGAAATGCCACTTTGGCAGCCTGCCGACAGCATGGCCATCCTGAAACTGCTGGCCGTGCAGCTCAACAGCCATATCGCAGGCGAAGTGCTGCGCGCGCGCACCTCTATACTCGTGCCGCCAGAGCGGCTGCGCGATCTTTTGCCAGATGCGCCCGGTGCAGGGGTTGCCGCCCTGCCCGATTACGCAAGCCTTTTTCCCGGCCTTGCGCCCAGCACCCAGTTCAGCGCGCTGGATGATCCTTTCATGCCCTTTGCGCCGCCCGCGCTGGCCGGGGCCTCGAACAGCTTTGCCGCCACCCCTGCGCGGGCGGCCTCTGATGGTGCACTTTTGGCCAATGACCCCCATCTGGGCCTGCAAGCGCCAGCACTGATGTATCTGGCGCGGCTGGAACTCTCCTCTGGCGGGGTGATCGGGGCCAGCATTCCGGGGATACCTGCCATTCTGTCGGGGCGCTCGGAGGCTCTGGGCTGGGGCATAACCTCGTCCTATGCCGATGACAGCGATCTGTTCATCGAGGAATTGAACCCCGACAACCCGCAACTTTACCGCAGCCCGACGGGGTGGGACGAGTTTGAAACCCGTGGCTCGATCATTCGGATCAAGGATGCAGACCCAATCACACTCACTCTGCGCTGGAGCGCGAATGGCCCAATCCTGTCGGGGGCGCTGTTCGATCTGGCCACAGTCACACCGTCAGGCCATGTGGCCGCCCTTGGCTGGACAGCGCTTGACGGTGCAGATACCAGCATGACCGCCGCAATGCGCCTGATGCGCGCGCAGTCACTGGATGAGGCCATGGCGGCAGGAGAGTTGTTTGTTGCCCCGGCGCTGAACCTGATGCTGGCCACCCCCGAACGCGTGGCGCTGCAAACCATTGGCCGCCTGCCGCGCCGCGATCCCGACCATGAAACGCAGGGCCGCATGCCCGCGCCGGGCTGGAAGCCGGAAAACCGCTGGCAGGGTACATTGCCCTATGCCGCAAATCCGCGCTTCCTAGACCCGGAAAGCGGCATTCTGGGCAATACAAACAACAAGCTCCTCGACCGCCCCTTTCCGCTGCATGTCAGCCATGATTGGGGCGATACCCAGCGAATCGAGCGGTTCTCTCACCTGATGCGCACCCGCAACGTGCATACGCGCGACAGCTTCATTGAAGCGCAGCTTGATACCGTCAGCCCCGCCGCGCGGCTATTATTGCCACTGGTGGCCGCCGATCTGTGGTTTTCGGGCGAGGCAGCACCCGCCGGAACCCGCGCCCATCTGCGCCAACGCGCGCTGCGATTGCTGGCCGACTGGAATGGCGAGATGAACGAGCATTTGCCGGAACCGCTGATCTATGCCGCATGGATGCGGCATTTGCAGATGCGCCTGATCCGCGATGAATTGGGGCCGCTGGCCGAGGCCTTCACCCATGTTGACCCTATTTTCATCGAGCGCGTGTTTCGCAATACCAACGGGGCGGGGATATGGTGCAATATCGTGCAATCCTCGGTAACGGAAACCTGCACCGAAATCGCCATTGCCGCGCTGGACGAGGCGCTGTTGCGCCTGTCCGAACGCTATGGCGAAGCGGTGGAAAGCTGGCGCTGGGGCGATGCCCATGTCGCCACACATCGTCATTCGGTGCTGGGCGATGTGCCGCTTGTGCGCCATTTCGTCAATATCCGCCAATCCACCTCTGGGGGGGATCACACGCTCAACCGCGCGCGCACTTCCGGGCGCGACCCTGATCCTTTTGCCAATGTTCATGGCGCGGTCTATCGCGGGGTGTATGATTTTGCCGATCCAGAAAGCTCGGTCTTCGTTCTGTCCACCGGACAATCGGGGCACCCTCTGTCACGCCATTACGATGATCTGGGCGATCTGTGGCGGCGGGGCGAATATATCCCCATGACACTTGACCCCGATCTTGCGCGCGGCGGCGCTGTGGGGATCACAGTGGTGCGGCCCGAAGCAGAGTAGCCCGGCTCTGGCATTGACCAAATTCGCCCTTCTGGCTAGGCAAGTGCCAGAGTTTCCCAAGGATATGCACCCATGCTTTACCCCACTGCAACAGACTGGCTGAATGCCCCGCGCAAGCATGTGATGCTGTTTGGCATGTCCGGCCTTGGCAAGACCCATCTTGCCAATCTGCTGCGCGAGGGGGGCGATTGGTTCCATTACTCGATCGATTACCGCATCGGTACGCGCTATATGGGCGAATTCATTGCCGATAATTTCAAACGCGAAGC